>JADGHA010000094.1 GCA_019689695.1 Micromonosporaceae bacterium
CTGCGCACCCGGGCGTTCGCCGGCCAGCTGCGCGACCTGCTGCTGCGCGCCGCCGAGCGCGGGGTCCGCGCCGGCGAGCTGGCCGAGCGGGGGCAGCGGCGGGGCGGGGCGGACTGGGCGGCGGCCGCGCGTTTCATGAAGGAGTACGCGTCGGTGCTCGCGCTGCGCGAGGCGACCACCCACGACTCGGTGGGCTACGACGCCGCCGAGCTGGTCCGGGCCGCGGTCGAGCTGCTGGCCGCCGACGCGCGGCTGCTCGCCGCCGAGCGGCAGCGGCTGGCCTACGTCTACGTCGACGACCTGGCCGACACCGACCCGGTGCAGCTGGAGCTGCTGGAGCTGGTCGCCGGCGGTGGCAAACCGCTGGTGGCCTTCGCCGATCCGGACTCGTCGACGTTCGCGTTCCGCGGCGCGGACCCGGCCGGGGTGTCCGCCTTCCCGGACCGGTTCCGCACGGCCAGCGGCGCGGCCGCGCCCACGGTGACGCTGACCCGGTCCTACCGGGCGGGTGCGGCGCTGGTCGCGGCGGCCGCCCGGGTCGCCAGCCGGCTGCCCGGCCCGGCCCGGCACCGCGCGGTCGAGCCACTGCCGCAGGCGCCCGGCGAGGTGGAGGTGTGCACCTTCCGTTCCGCGGCGAGCGAGGCGGCGTTCGTCGCGCACCGGCTGCGGGAGGCGCACCTGCGCGACGGGGTGCCCTGGTCGCGGATGGCGGTGCTGATGCGCTCCGCGCACAACCAGCTGCCGCCGCTGCACCGGGCGCTGACCCAGGCCGGCATCCCGAGCGTGGTGCACGCCGAGGACCTGCCGCTGCACACCCAGCCCGCGGTGGCGCCGCTGCTGCTGTTGCTGCGGTGCGCATTGGAGCCGGACCGGCTGGACGAGCAGGCGGCGGTGGCGCTGCTGCACTCGCCGCTGGGTGGCGCCGACCCGCTCGCCGAGCGCCGGCTGCGCCAGGGGCTGCGGGCGCTGGCCATGGCCGGCGGCGACCGGCGGCCGTCGGGCGAGCTGCTGGTCGAGGCGCTGCGCGATCCCACCGCGGGGGGCGCGGGGGAGCGGCGCTGGGCGGCGCCGGCCCGGGCGGTCGCGAAGCTGCTGGCCACCGCGCGCGAGGCGGCGGCGCGGCCGGGCGCCACCGCCGAGGACGTGCTCTGGGCGGTGTGGCGCGCCAGCGGGCTGGCCGAGCGATGGGCGGCGGCGAGCCGCGGCGGCGCCGGGCACGGGCCGGGCGAGCCGGCCACCGCCAGGCAGCGGTGGGCCGCGGCCGCGGACCGCGACCTCGACGCGATCATGGTGCTGTTCGACGCGGCGGCCCGGTTCTCCGACCGGCTGCCCGGCGCCCGTGTCGAGGTCTTCCTCGACCACGTCGAGGGCCAGCAGCTGCCCGCGGACACGCTCGCGCCGGCCGCCGACCGCGGCGACGCGGTCCGGCTGCTCACCGCGCACGCCGCCAAGGGCCTGGAGTGGGACGTGGTGGCGATCGCCGGCGTACAGGAGGGGGTCTGGCCCGACCTGCGGCTGCGCGGCACCCTGCTCGGCTCGGAACGGCTGGTGGACCTGGTCGCCGGCCGCGCCGGCACGCCCGGCACGGTGGCGGTCGGGTCGGTCGGCGAGGCGGCCGCGCAGACCTCGGCGCTGCTGGACGAGGAGCGCCGGCTGTTCTACGTGGCGGTGACCCGGGCCCGCCGCCGGGTGCTGGCCACCGCGGTCGCCTCCGCCGCGGTCGGCGGCGCCGAGGGTGAGCAGCAGCCGAGCCGGTTCCTGGGCGAACTGAGCCCGGACCGGACCGAGGCGCAGGAACTGCCGGTCGGCCGGCCGCCCCGCGCGCTGACCCTGCCGGCGCTCGTCGCCGAGCTGCGCACCGCCGCGGCGGATCCGGCTTCGCCGGCCGCGCGGCGCCGCGCCGCCGCCGCCCAGCTGGCCCGTCTCGCCGCGGCCGGCGTGCCCGGCGCCCACCCCGACCAGTGGTGGGGGCTGCGTCCGCTCTCCGACGACCGCCCGCTCGCCGGGCCGGGCGAGCCGGTCCGCGTCACACCATCCACAATGGAGAGCGCGCTGCGCTGCAGCCTGCGCTGGCTGCTGGAGCGGCACGGGGGCGCCGCGGAGGCGTCCCCGGCGCAGGGCGTGGGAAACCTTGTGCACGCCGCGGCGATGCTCGCCGAGGACGCCAGCGCCGACCGGGCCAAGCTGATCGAGTACATCGCGGCCCGGTTCGACGCCATCGAGCTGGCCGCCCGGTGGACCGCGGGGTCCGAGCGGGCCCGGGCCGAGGCCATGGTGGACAAGCTGCTGCGCTGGCTGGTGCAGAACCCGCGGCGGCTGATCGCCATCGAGCGCGAGTTCGCGGTGCGCGTGGCGGACGATCCGGGCCGGCCGATCGAGCTGACCGGCCGGGTGGACCGGCTGGAGCGCGACGAGGCGGGCCGGCTGGTGGTGATCGACCTCAAGACCGGCAAGTCCACCTCGGTCAGCCAGGCCGATGTGGCCGAGCACCCGCAGCTGGGCGCGTACCAGCTGGCGGTCGAGGCCGGCGCGTTCGCCGAGCACGGGCTGGAGTCGGGCGGTGCGGCCCTGGTGCAGCTGGGCATCGGCGCCGAGGCCCGGGAGCAGGCCCAGCCCCCGCTGCGCGAGGCGGAGGACCCGGGCTGGGCGCGGGCGATGGTCCGCCGGGCCGCCGATACGCTGGCCGCCGCCACCTTCACCGCGGTGGTGAACAGCAAGTGTCGAGTGTGTCCGGTGCGGACCAGCTGCCCGGTGTCGGGCAAGGGTAGGCAGGTGGTGGAGCCATGACGGCGCGTGCTGCCGGGGAGGTGCGCGGAGGTGGTCGCCACGCCGTTTTCGCCGCCGGGCCGCGGTACACCCCGGCCGAGCTGGCCGCGCTGCTCGGGCTGCACCCGCCCAGCCCGGAGCAGGCGGCCATCATCGCCGCGCCGGTGCGGCCGCTGCTGGTGGTGGCCGGCGCCGGCTCGGGCAAGACCGAGACGATGGCGGCCCGGGTGGTCTGGCTCGTCGCCAACGGGTACGCCCGGCCGGAACAGGTCCTCGGCCTCACCTTCACCCGCAAGGCCGCCGGCGAGCTGGGGCACCGCATCCGGGTCCGGCTCGCCCAGCTGGTCCGCCGGCTCGGCCGGGAAGACCAGCTCACCGGCGAGCCGACGATCGCCACCTACCACGCGTACGCGGCGCGCATCGTCTCCGAGCACGGCCTGCGGGCCGGGTACGAGCCGTCTGTCCGGCTGCTCACCGAGGCGTCCCGCTGGCAGCTGGTGGACAGCCTGGTACGCAACTACGACGGCGACATGTCCGATGTGGACGCCGCGCCGGCCACGGTGACCGACGCCGTGCTGGCGCTCGCCGAGGAGCTGGCCGAGCACCTGGTCACCCCGGACGAGCTGGCCGCCTGGACCGGGCGGTTCTTCGCCGAGGTCCGCGGCAAGCCCGGTGCGCGGGTCTACGCCGAGGTGCGCAAGCTGCTGTCCCGCCAGCAGACCAGGCTCAAGCTGCTGCCCATCGTTCGCGCGTACGAGCAGCGCAAGCTGGACCTGGAGGCGGTCGACTTCGGTGACCAGATGGCGCGGGCCGCCCGGGTGGCCCGCCACCACCCGGAGGTCGGGGTGATCGAGCGGGACCGGTTCCGGGTGGTGCTCCTGGACGAGTACCAGGACACCAGCCACGCCCAGGTCACCCTGCTGCGTTCGCTGTTCGCCGACCTGAGCGGCGACCCGGGCGGCCGGGGGCACCCGGTCACCGCGGTGGGCGACCCGTGCCAGGCGATCTACGGCTGGCGCGGCGCCAGCGCCGGCACGCTCGACCGCTTCCCGGCCGAGTTCGTCCAGCGCGACGGCCGCCCGGCGCCGACCTTGACGCTGACCACCAGCTGGCGCAACCGGCCGCAGATCCTGCTCGCGGCGAACACCATCTCCGCGCCGCTGCGCGATGGCGGGGCCAGGGTCCCCAAGCTCGTCGCCGCCCGCAGCGAGGCCGGCGCCGTCCACTGTGCTCTGTTGCCGACCTTCGAGGACGAGGCGGCGTGGATCGCCGACCGGATGGTGGACGCCTGGCGGGCGGCGGCCGGCGTGCCGGACGGCACCCCGCCCGAGCAGATTCCCGTCGACCGCCGGCCGACCAGCGCGGTGCTGGTCCGCATCCGTGGCCAGATCCCGGCCATCGAGGCGGCGCTGCGGGCGCGCGGGGTGCCGGTCGAGGTGGTCGGTCTCGGTGGCCTGCTGGACACCCCCGAGGTACGGGACGTGGTGTGCACGCTGCGCGTGCTCGCCGATCCGACCGACGGCGCCTCGCTGCAGCGGCTGCTCACCGGGGCGCGCTGGCGGATCGGCCCGCGTGACCTGGTCGCCCTCCACCGGCGCGCCCGCGTCCTCTCGGCCCAGCGCAAGCGGGTCGCCTCGGCCGGGGAGCCGGACATCGTCACCGACCGGCTGGACGACGCCTCCCTGGTCGAGGCGCTGGCCGACCTCGGGCCGGAGCGGGACTACTCGCCCGAAGGGTTCCGCCGCCTGTCGGCGTACGCGGCGGAGCTGGCGGCGTTGCGCCAGCGGCTGGACCAGCCGCTGCCCGACCTGGTGTCCGATGTGGAACGCACCATCGGGCTGGACGTGGAGGTGGCGGTCCGGGCCGGCGCTTCCGGCGGCGACGCGGGGCTGGCCCGCGGGCACCTGGACGCGCTGGGCGACGTGGCCGCCCGGTTCAGCGCGGAGAGCGAAGGCGCCACCCTGCCCGCGTTCCTGGCGTTCCTCGCCGCCGCCGAGGACGAGGAGCGCGGCCTGACGCCGGGCGAGGTCGAGGTGGCCGAAGGTGCGGTGCAGATCCTCACCGCGCACACCGCGAAGGGCCTGGAATGGGACGTGGTGGCGGTGGCCGGGCTGACCCAGGGCGTGTGGCCCGGGCCGCCGCGCAACTCCGACCACTACCTGCAGGGCATCGGCGTGCTGCCGTTCCCGCTGCGCGGCGACCGGGAAGGGCTGCCCCAGCTGCGGCTGGAGGGCGTGGCCGACCAGAAGGGCGTACGCGACGCGTGGCAGGCGTTCGAGGCGGACTGGAAGCGGCACGACGAGCGGGAGGAGCGGCGCCTGGCGTACGTCGCGGTGACCCGCGCGCGCCGGTTGCTGCTCTGCTCCGGCTACTGGTGGGGCGAGAGCGTGGTACGCCGCCGCGGGCCATCGGTGTTCCTGACCGAAGTACGCCAGTGCTGCCAGGCCGGCGGCGGGGTGGTCGACCAGTGGGCGCCGGAGCCGCCGCCGGACGCGGAGAACCCGACCGCCGAGCGGGTCGCCTCGGCGAGCTGGCCGCAGGACCCGCTCGGCGAGCGCCGTCCGGCCCTTGCCGAGGCCGCGTCGCTGGTGCTCGCGGCTCTCGACGGCCGGGAGCAGGCGCCGAGTGACGCCGCGGGCGAGGAGGCCGACCGGTGGCGGCAGGAGGTGGACCTGCTGCTCGCCGAACAGGACCGGCTGGCCAGGCGGGCCGGCGCCACCGAGGTCGTGCTGCCGGCGCAGCTCACCGTCTCGCAGCTGGCCGCGCTCCGCCGTGACCCGCAGGCGCTGGCCGGATCGCTGCGGCGGCCGTTGCCCGCCCGCCCGGAGCCGCACGCCCGGCGGGGCACCGCCTTCCACCGGTGGCTCGAGCAGCGGTACGGGGTGGAGCGGCTGTTCGACCTGGACGACCTGCCGGGCGCGGCGGACGAGGACGCCGCCCCCGACGACGCGCTGGCCGACCTGCAGCGGCAGTTCCTCGCCAGCGAGTGGGCCGACCGGGTGCCGATCGAGGTCGAAGTGCCCTTCGCGACCAGGATCGGCGGGGTGGTGGTCCGTGGCCGGATGGACGCGGTCTTCGCCGACGGCGCCGGCGGGTACGACGTCGTCGACTGGAAGACCGGCCGCCGGCCGGACGGTCCGGACGCCGACGCGGCAGCCGTCCAGCTCGCCATCTACCGGTTGGCCTGGGCCGCGCTCGCCGGCGTCCCGGTGGAGAACGTGCGGGCCGCGTTCCACTACGTCCGCGACCAGGTGACGGTACGCCCGGCCGACCTGCTCGACGCGGAGGCGCTCACCGCCCTGATCACCGGGCTGCCGGTCGCCGAGGATTAGCGGGTACGCGAACGCCCGCAGGCGATGTGCCTGCGGGCGTTCGTCGGTGTACTGGTTGTTACTTGGTGATGGCGTCGACCACGGCCTCCGCGTTGCCCTGGTGCTTGGCGTAGGCGTCCGGGAACGCCGAGCCCTGCACCGTCTGCGCGGCCACGGTCACCGGCATGTCCTGCCAGCCCGGCACGTCCTTCAGCGCGGTGAGGAACTTACGGGCGGAGGTGGCCGGGTCCATCAGCTGGTCCACCGGCCCCCAACCGGAGGCGGGGCGCTGCTGGAACAGGCCGACCGAGTCGTGGTCGTAGCCGGTGCCGTCGTGCGGCAGCTGTTCCGATTCGGGCAGGCCCGTGTTGGCCAGGTTACGCAGGTTGGACTCCTGCATCGCGGTGGCGACCGCGATCACGGCGGCCCGGTCGGGCAGCCCCATCTGGTGGGCGGTGTCGACGATGGTCTTGGCGTGGTCCATCTGGGTCTGGTCCAGCCCGGCCACCGGCGCCACGTTACGGGCCTGCGCGCGGCTGGCCGGCTTCGCCGCCTGCTCGCTGCGCTGCGCGGCCACCTTGCCGGTGTCCGTCGCCTTGCCCGTGTCGGCCGGCTTGGCCGGCTTCGCGGCGTCGACGGCGGCCACGGCCGCGGCCGCCTGGCCGGTGTTGGCCGGTTGCTCGGCGCTGACACCCAGCGCGATCGGGCCGGCGCCGAGGCCCGCAAGCAGTGTGGCGAGTACCAGGGCGCGCGGCTTCGCCGGGTTGAGCCGGTTCAGCTTCATGGTGATCCTCCTGGTGACATCGTTGACGATTGCTTGCATGTGCACAAGTCTAGGTGGCCGGCTCGCGCGCACCTACTGTGCTGCGTGTGGATGGGGTCACGGACACGGCGGACATCCGGGCCGGCGCCACTCAGACCGGCCCGGACGAACCTCGCATACCGCACAGGCTTAATGACAACGTTGTCTCAGCGGCTACGGGCATGAGCGCCACAAACCGGATATTCTGCGCTGCTAACTCATGATCAAGGCCGAGGCTGCAGGCGCACTGGCGCACCCCGGCGAACCTGCCAGAACGGGCGGGATCGGACGCCGATGGCGGATCAGGCGGCCGGAGCCACGTCCGCCGATACCGTCTCGATGAGGCGCAACAGTGCCATGCCGTATGCGTCGGCGGCGTCCTCGGCGACGAAGGCTACCTCGGCGCCGTCGATCACTGCCACCACGCGGTAGCCCGAGCTGGTCCGCTCCAGGCGGCGGAAGGTGCCGCCGAGCAGGTCGCGCAGCTGGGCCTCGTGGGGCAGCCAGATCGCCTCTTCCTTGGCCACGTCGTCCAGCGCCCACTCCACGGTGCCGTTGAAGCCGATGATCGGGCCCTCCGGCAGGTCGTGCACCTCGATGGTCATGTTGCTGAGCACGAAGATCTCGTCGTCCAGCCCGCGATCCGGGATCGCGAACCGGTCGCCGGGTGCCGGGTGCCAGGACAGACCCGCCCGCCGGAGCCGACCGGCAAGATCGATCGAAATCATGACTTCATCATGCACCCGCCCCGCGCGATGCCGCGCGGCCAGCTCAAGAACCGCGAGAAGAGGATCCCAAACAAAACTTTGCAAAATTTGGTTTGCGGTCTACCGTGTGATCATGGCAGAGCGCTACCCTCCGGCCAACGTCACCGACGTCGAGTCGCTGCGCGCGATCGCCCATCCGATCCGCGCGAAGATGCTGGCCCTGCTCCGGTACGAAGGGCCGGCGACCGCGTCGGAGCTGGGCAGGCGGCTCGGCGAGTCGAGCGGCTCGACCAGCTACCACCTGCGCCAGCTCGCCCGGTACGGCTTTGTCGAGGAGGACCCCGAACAGCCCAACCGCAGAGACAAGCGGTGGCGGGCGGCGAGCCGGATCACCAGCTGGAGCCGGGCCGAGATCTCCGCCGACCCGCAGGGCCGGGAGGTCAGCGACGCCCTGGAGCGCCGCCAGATGCTCGGCGCGGTGGAGGCGTTCCAGCGATGGTTCGTCGAGCGGGACTCCCTCGATCCCCGCTTGGCCGACGCCGGCGGCGTCTTCGATGACCTGCTGCGGCTGACCCCCTCGCAGCTGAGACGGCTGGACAGCGAGCTGATGGCCGTGTTCGCCCGGTACCGTACCGATCCGCCGCCACCCGACGACCCGGACGAGCCGACCGCGCACGTGCGGATCTACCAGCAGCTGCTGCCCTTCGAGCAGGTGCCGTTGTGGCCGCCGAGCTGACCGTCCACGCGGTACGGCGCCGGTACCTGTTCCTGTCCGGCCTGCGCTGGTTCGCCACCGGGCTCACCTTCCCGGTACAGATGCTGCTCTATGCCGCTCGCGGCCTGGACCTGGCCGCGGCCGGCCTGCTCCTGGCGCTCTACTCAGGACTGATCGTCCTGCTGGAGCTGCCCACCGGCGGCCTGGCCGACCTACTCGGCCGGCGCCGGACCATGCTGGTCTCGGCCACCACCTACGTCTGCTCGGCGCTGTGCGTGGCGGTCGCGCACAGCTGGTGGCAGTTCGCCGTGGCCGTCACGCTCTCCGCCGTGGCACGGGCACTCGGCTCCGGTCCGCTGGACGCCTGGTACGTGGACACGGTCCGGGCCTTGGACCCGCGCACGTCCCTTCGCGCCGGAATCTCCTGGGGCTGGGCCATCGAGGCGCTCGCGCTCGGCGTGGCGGCGACCCTGGGTGGCGCACTGCCCGGCTGGTTCGACGGGCTGCCCGCGAACGGTGTGCTCGTGCCGCTGTCCGTGCCGGCCATCGGCGCGGCATGCGTCGGGCTGGCCAGCCTCATCGCACACGCGGTCCTGATGGTCGAGCCACCACGACACCGCACGCGCTCGGTGCTCGGCGTACCGGGCCAGATCCGCAACGGCGCGCGCCTGGCCTGGAGCGATCCGGTGATCCGGACGCTGGTCACCCGCACCATGGCGGTCGGCGTCGCCGTCATAACCGTGGAGATGCTCGCACCGCTGCAGTTCGCCGCGCTGCTGGGCGGGCCGGGGCCGGCGGCCTCCGCGTACGGCATGCTCGTCACCGCGGCCTGGCTGGGCAGCGGTGCCGGCTCCGCCGCGGCGCCCGCGCTCTGCCGGGTCGGCGCGCGGCTGGGTCTGCGGACGCCGCTGGCCACCGGCGCCGGTGCGACCGTGCTGAACGCGGTCGCGGTCGGCCTGCTCGGCCTGGCGGCAGCTGGTCGCGGCGGGTTCGTCCTCGCCGCAGTCGGCTTTGTCCTGGCGTACGTGCTGGCCGGCGTGCCCGGCCCGCTCGCCATGGAGGTGCTGCACGAGCGGGTCGACGCCGCGCGGCGGGCGACGCTGGTCTCGATCGACTCGCTCGCGCTGCAGCTCGGTGTCCTCGGTGGTTCGTTGACCGTGCCGCGGCTGGCCAGCCACGCCGGTTCCCAGTACGGGTGGCTCGCCGCCGCGGTCGCCCTGGTCGCGGCCGCCGTCCTGACCTCGGTGGCCCACCGCGGACCACAACCTGTGCGTTACGCGCTAGGGTCGCAGCGTGCCTCCGAGTCACAGCATCAAGATCGAACCAACCAGGTACTCGGTCGAGCGGCTCACGCTCGGCAACGGGCTGCGCGTGGTGCTGGCCCCCGATCGCAGCGCTCCGGTGGTCGGGGTCGCGGTGGTGTACGACGTCGGCATCCGGTCTGAGCCGCAGGGGCGCACCGGCTTCGCGCACCTGTTCGAGCACCTGATGTTCCAGGGCTCGGCCAACCTGGAGAAGCTCGCGCACTTCCGGCATGTGCAGGGCTCCGGCGGCACGTTCAACGGCTCTACCCATCTGGACTACACCGACTACTTCGAGACGCTGCCCAGCAACGCCCTGGAGCGGGCGCTGTTTCTGGAGGCGGACCGGATGCGCGGCCCCCGGCTGACCGAGGAGAACCTGCGCAACCAGGTGGACGTGGTCAAGGAGGAGATCCGGGTCAACGTCCTCAACCGCCCGTACGGCGGGTTCCCCTGGCTGAAGCTGCCGCCGGTCATGTTCGACACCTTCCCGAACGCGCACGACGGGTACGGGTCGTTCGAGGACCTGGAGTCGGCCACCGTCGCCGACGCCGCCGACTTCTTCGAGAAGTACTACGCCTGCGGCAACGCGGTGCTCGCGGTCGCCGGTGACTTCGAGGTGGCCGAGGCGGCCAGCCTCGTCGAGCGGCACTTCGGCGACGTGCCGGCCCGGCCCGCGCCGGCCCGGGCGGACTTCGCCGAGCCCGACCTGGCGGCCGAGCGGCGATCGCACTATGTGGACGAACTGGCCCCGCTGCCGGCGGTCGCCGCCGCCTGGCGGGTGCCTGACCCGGTCACCGACTTCACCGGCTACCTGCCGTACGTGGTGCTCGCCGAGGTGCTCACCGATGGCGACGCGTCCCGCCTGGTGGAGAGGCTGGTCCTCACCGACCGATCGGCCACCAGTGTCGGCGGCTACCTCGGCTTCATGGGCGAGCCGTTCGAGGTGCGCGACCCGACCGCGCTGGTGCTGCAGGCCCACCTCCCGCCGGCCGGGGACGTGGACAAGGTGCTGCGCACCGTCGACGAGGAGCTGGACCGGCTGGCCACCGACGGGCTGGCCGATGGCGAGCTGGCCCGCACGCAGGCCCGGATGGCCACCCACCTGCTGCGCGACAACGACGCGGTGCTCGGCCGGGCGCTACGGATGGCCGTGCTCGAACAGCAGCGCGGCAGCGCGGCGCTGATCAACGAGCTGCCGACCCTGATCGCCGCGGTCACCGAGGAACAGGTGGTCGCGGCCGCCGCGACCATGCGCCCGCACCGGCGGGCCACCATCGAGGTCATTCCGGGAAAGGGAGGTAGGCCGGAGTGAGTGTGACCACGTTGCCGGCGCTCGGGCCGACCCGCCCGCTCACCCTGCCCGACTCCACCGAACGGACCCTGCCCAACGGGCTGACCGTGATCGCGGTACGCCGGCCGGCGGTGCCGCTGGTCGAGGTGCGGCTGCGCGTGCCGTTCGAGCAGGCGCACCTGGCCCGCTCGTCGGTGCTGTCGCAGACCCTCTTCTCCGGCACCGCCGAGATGTCCAATGTGGAGATCGCGGCGGAGCTGCAGAAGGTGGGCGGCGGGCTGTCCGCCGGGGTGGACCCGGACCGGTTGCAGATCTCCGGCAACGCCCTGGTGTCCGGGTTGGACCGGATCCTCGAGATCCTCGCCGCGGTGCTGGTCGGCGCGGCGTACCCGGAGGACCAGGTGGCGACCGAGCGGGAGCGGCTGGCCGACCGGATCCAGGTGGCACTGAGCCAGCCCTCGCACCTGGCCCGGGTAGCGCTGCTCAAGCGCATCTACGCCGGACACCCGTACGCGGTGCAGACCCCGGAACCGGACGAGGTGAAGGCGGTCGAGCCGCCCGACCTGCAGGAGCTGCACGCGCAGCGGCTCCACCCGGCCGGCGCCGTGCTGGTGCTCGTCGGCGACCTGGAGCCGGAGGCCGCGCTGGACGTGGCCGAGCGGGCGCTGGGCGGCTGGGACGGTGGCGGCGCGCGGGTCGAGCTCCCGCCCGTCC
>JADGHA010000095.1 GCA_019689695.1 Micromonosporaceae bacterium
GGCCTACAGGGGGATGTTGCCGTGGGCGCCGCGGGCGGCCGGGGCGTTGGCGATCGCCTCGGCGATGCGGCGCCGGGTCTCGGTCGGCTTGATCACCTCGTCCACCACGCCGATCTCCAGCGCCCGGTTCACCCCGCCGGCGACCCGGGTCTGCTGCTCGATCAGCTGGGCGCGCACCGCCTCGCGCTCCTCGACCGGAGTCGCCGCGAGCTTCTTGCGGTACAGCACGTTCACCGCCGCACTGGCGCCCATCACCGCGATCTCGGCGTTCGGCCAGGCGAAGACCGCGGTCGCGCCGAGCGCGCGGGAGTTCATCGCGATGTACGCCCCGCCGTATGCCTTGCGGGTGACCAGGGTGACCCGCGGCACCACCGCCTCGGCGAAGGCGTGCAGCAGCTTGGCCCCGCGGCGCACCACGCCGTCCCACTCCTGGCCCAGGCCCGGCAGGTAGCCGGGCACGTCGACCAGGACGACCAGCGGTACGCCCAGCGAGTCGCACATCCGCACGAACCTGGCCGCCTTCTCCGCGGAGGCGGCGTCCAGGCAGCCGCCCAGCCGCAGCGGGTTGTTGGCGATGACGCCGACGGTACGCCCGGCGAGGCGGCCCAGCGTGGTCACGATGTTCGGCGCCCACTTGGCGTGCAGCTCGACACCCGGCTCGTCCAGCAGCGCCTTCACCAGGGGCTTCACGTCGTACGCCCGGCTCGCCTCGGCCGGCAGCAGCGCGCCCAGGTCGGTGCCCTCGGGCACGTCGGCGGGGGAGAGCCGGCCCTGGCGGCCGAGCAGCGCGGCGAGCGTGCGCCCGGTCGCCAGCGCGGACGCGTCGTCCGATGTGGTCACGTGCACCACGCCGGACCGGCGGCCGTGCGGCTCGGGGCCGCCCAGGCGCTCCATGTCCACCTGCTCGCCGGTGACGCTGCGGACCACCTCCGGGCCGGTGACAAAGATCCGGCCGGCGCCGGACATCACCACGATGTCGGTCAGCGCCGGGCCGTAGGCGGCGCCGCCCGCGGCCGGGCCGAGCACGATGGAGATCTGCGGCACGTGGCCGGAGGCGCGCACCATCGCCGCGAAGACCTGGCCCACCCCGTCCAGCGCGACCACGCCCTCCTGGAGGCGGGCGCCGCCGCAGTGCCAGAGCCCGATGACCGGTACGCGTTCGCGGACCGCGGTGTCGATCGCGTCCACGATGTGCTGGCAGCCCTCGGCGCCCATGGCGCCGCCCATCCGGGTGGCGTCGCTGGCGTACGCGATCGCTGGCGTCCCGTCGACCTGCCCGCGCGCCCACAGCACCCCGGAGTCGTCCCGGGGGACCGCCAGGCGCAGCGTGCCGTGGTCGAACAGGGCGCGCAGCCGTACCTCAGGGTCACGGTGGTCCACCACCGCTTCCTGCACCGGGGTAGAGGTGAGCGTCACGACGGCCTCCTAAGCGCGGGTGAAGATGAGTGCCACGTTGTGGCCGCCGAAGCCGAACGAGTTGTTCAGCGCGGCGGGGATGTCGAGTGGGCGCGCCTTGTGGGCGGCCACGTCCAGGTCGACGCCGTCGTCCGGGTCGTCCAGGTTGATGGTGGGCGGCACCACGCTGTCGCGGATGGCGAGGATGGTGGCGATGGACTCCACGGCGCCGGCCGCGCCGAGCAGGTGGCCGGTCATCGACTTGGTCGAGGTGAGCACCGGGTGGTCGCCGAGCGCGGCGCGCACCACCCGGACCTCGCTGACGTCGCCGGTCGGGGTGGAGGTGGCGTGCGCGTTGACGTGCCGGATGTCGGTCTTCGCCAGGTCGGCGTCGGCCAGCGCGGCGGCCACCGCCCGGATCTGGCCGGTCCCGGCCGGGTCGGGCTGGACGATGTCGTACCCGTCCGAGGTGATGCCGGCCCCGGCGAGGCGGGCGTAGACGCGCGCGCCGCGGGCGGCGGCGTGGTCGGCCCGTTCCAACACCAGGATGCCGGCGCCCTCACCGAGCACGAATCCGTCCCGGGCACGGTCCCAGGGGCGGGATGCCTTCTCCGGTTCGTCGTTGCGGGTGGACATGGCCCGCATTGCGGCGAAGCCGGCGATGGGCAGCGGGTGGATGACCGCCTCGGTGCCGCCGGTCACCACCACGTCCGCCCGCCCGGCCCGGATGAGCTCCATGCCGCGGGCGACCGCCTCGGCGCCGGTGGCGCAGGCGCTGGCCACCGAGTGCACCCCGGCCCGGGCGCCCAGCTCCAGGCCGACCCAGGCGGCCGGGCCGTTGGGCATCAGCATCGGGACGGTGTGCGGCGAGACGCGCCGCGGCCCGCTCGTCTCCAGGATGTCGTCCTGGTTGAGCAGGGTGATCGCCCCGCCGATGCCGGAACCGACGCTGACCGCGAGCCGTTCCGGGTCGACGCCGGCCGAGTCGAGCCCGGCGTCCCGCCACGCTTCCTGCGTGGCTACCAGTGCGATCGCCTCCGACCGGTCCAGCCGGCGCAGCTTGACCCGGTCCAGCACAGTGGACGGATCGGTGGCCAGCCGGGCGGCGATGCGCACCGGCAACTGGGCGGCCCAGTCCTCGGTGAGCGCGCTCACCCCGGACCGGCCGGCCAGCATGGCTTCCCAGGTGGACGCGGCGTCCCCGCCGAGCGGGGTCGTCGCGCCGAGCCCGGTGACTACTACCTCGGTGCGAGCCACAAAAATCAAGCCTTTTCGATGTACGAGACCGCGTCGCCCACGGTCTTCAGGTTCTGCACCTCGTCGTCGGGGATCTTCACGCCGAACTTCTCCTCGGCGGCGACCACGACCTCCACCATGGACAGCGAGTCCACATCCAGGTCGTCGGTGAACGACTTGCCCTCGGTGACGTCGTCCGGGTTGACCCCGGCCACCTCTTCGAGGATCTCGGCCAGCCCGGCGGTGATCTCGTCACGCGTCATCTCTGTCGGGTTCCTTTCGGTGTCCTGTCCGGCCGGTGTGTTCGGCCGGAGCCTGTCTGTCTGGCCCACCGGCCCGCGGTTGGCGGGCCGCATTCCGTCATGGGCAGCGGATGACCTGGCCAGCGTAGGTGAGGCCGCCGCCGAAGCCGAACAGCAGCACCGGCGCGCCGGCCGGCACCTCCCGGCGTTCCACCATCTTGGACAGTGCGAGCGGCACGCTCGCCGCGGAGGTGTTGCCGGACTCCACGATGTCCTTGGCGATCACCGCCGTGGAGAGCTTGAGCCGCCGGGCGATGCCGTCGATGATCCGGGCATTGGCCTGGTGGGCCACGAACGCGGCGATCTCGTCGGGTGCCACCCCGGCCCGCTCGCAGGCCTGCAGCGCGATCGGGGCCAGCTCGGTGGTGGCCCAGCGGAACACCGCCTGGCCCTCCTGCTGGATGTACGGCCGCCAGCCCTCGATCCGGACCGTGTCGCCGCGCTCCGGCGCGGAGCCCCAGACCACCGGGCCGACCCCGGCCGGCTCGCCATCCGGCACCCCGGTCACCACCGCCGCCCCCGCGCCATCGCCGAAGATGATCGCGGTCGACCGGTCGGTCCAGTCGGTGACGTCGGAGAGCTTCTCCGAGCCGATCACGATCGCGTTGCGGGCGGCACCGGCCCGGATCGCGTGGTCCGCGGTGGCCAGCGCGTAGGAGAACCCGGAGCAGGCGGTGTTCAGGTCGTACGCGGCGGGCGCGCTGATGCCCAGCCGGTTCGCCACCCGGGTGGCCACGTTCGGGCACCGGTCCACCGAGCTGCAGGTGGCCACGGCCACCAGGTCGATGTCGCCGGCGGTCAGTCCGGAGCCGGCCAGCGCCTTGTCCGCGGCGGCGGCGGCCATGTCCGCGACCGTCTCGCTGTCGGCGATGCGCCTGGTCACGATGCCGACCCGTTCCCGGATCCACTGGTCGTTGGTGTCGACCATCTGTGCCAGGTCGTCGTTGGTGAGCACGCGCGACGGCTGGTAGTGCCCGAGCGAGACGATGCGGGTACCGGTCATGAGCTTGGCGCCTTCCACTAGAACGACTCGCCGATGCGGGCGACGGGCTGGCCAGGTGCGATGGGGTCGTCGCGGTGGGCCAGCCACTCGATGAGCACGCCCTCGGCATGCGCGGCGACATCCACTGGGCCCTGCCGGGTGATCACCTGGCCGATCACCTGGCCCTTGCCGACCGGGTCGCCTTCGGCCAGGTCGGCGGCGGGGGAGAAGGTGCCGGCGTCGCCGGCGACCACTACCCGGAAGCTGGGGGTGGGCTCGTGGCTGGGCGGCAGGCCGTGCCGGGCGATCAGGTCGCGCGCGGCGGCCAAGTCGTCCGGTGTGTTCACCGTGACGATCTCCACGCCCTTCAGCTCACGCTTGATGAGGCCGGCGAGCGTCCCGGCGGGCGGCAGCTCGATCACCGCGGTGGTGCCCAGGTCGGCCAGCCCGCGCATGCACAGGTCCCAGCGGACCGGCGCGGTCACCTGCCGGACCAGCCGCTGCACCAGCTCCCGGCCGTGGTTGACGGCGGCGCCGTCCAGGTTGGACAGCATGATCTTGCTCGGCTCGGTGGCCGTGATGCCGCCCGCGATGGCGGTCAGCGCCCGCTCGGCCGGGGCCATGAACGGGGTGTGGAAGGCGCCGGCCACGGCCAGCTTGATCACCCGGGCGCCGGCCGGTCGCTGGACGGTGAACTTCTCCAGCGCCTCGGCCGCGCCGGCCGCGACGATCTGGCCGGCACCGTTGCGATTGGCCGGGTACAGCCCATGCGCCTCGATCGCGGCGACCACCTCGTCCGGCTCGCCGCCCAGCACCGCGGCCATGCCGGTGGGCTCCAGCGCGCAGGCCGCGGCCATCTCCCGCCCGCGCAGCCCGGCCAGGGCCACCGCGGTCTCCGGGGTCAGCACGCCGGCGAGCGCCGCGGCGGCCAGCTCCCCGACGCTGTGGCCGGCGACCACCGGAACGTCGTACAGCGGCAGCTGCTCGGCGGCGAGCAGGGCGGCGGCGACCAGCAGCGGCTGGGTGCGCGCGGTGTCCTTGATCTCCTCCGCGCCGGCACGGGTGCCCAGGTGCACCAGGTCGACCCCGGCGAGGGTGGACCACCAGGCCAGCCGCGCCTCGGCGGCGGGCACGCTGTCCAGCCACGGCGCGAGGAATCCTGGCTTCTGGGCCCCCTGCCCGGGGGAGACGATCGCTAGCACGGTTCTGACTGTCCTTGATACCGACGGGTCAGGTGGTTATCGCTGCTTACCAAACCCTCCTACATGATTTGGAGGGTTCCTACAAATGCTGGGTCGGATCGAGCCTGCCGAGCGCCAGCGCGACCCGCAGCGCGAACGCGTCGCGCGGCGCGAGGGGCGAGAAACCGGTCACATCGGACACCCGGCGCAGCCGGTACCGGACGGTGTTCGGGTGCACGAACAGGGCCCTGGCAGCGCTCTCCAGTACCCCACCGGCGGCGAAAAACGCGTCCAGCGTCTCCAGCAGTTCACCGCCGGCCCGGACCAGCGCGCCGTAGACCGCCTGGCGCAGCACCCGGCGCGCCTCGGTGTCGCCGGCGAGCGCCCGTTCGGGCAGCAGGTCGTCGGCGGCGACCGGACGGGGCGCGGCCGGCCAGGCCGCGGCCGCCCGGTAGCCGGCGAGCGCGGCGCGCGCCGACTCGGTCGCCAGGTCCAGCGACGGCACCGACGGGCCGACCACGACCGGGCCGGCGCCGAACCCGGCGAGCAGCTTCGCCGTGGCGGCGAGCGGGTCGCTCACGCCACCGATCACCACCACCAGCCGGTCTCCATGTACGCCGCCGATGACCTCTGCCCCGATCCGCCGGGCCGAGCGGTAGACGCTGTGCAGCACGGCCGCCGTCTCGCCGCCGGGGGAGCGCCCCACGGCGACCGCGACCGGCGGCGCGTCCGCCCAGCCCAGCGCGGCCGCCCGGCTGGCCAGCACATCCGAGGAGTCGCCCCGCAGCAGGGCGTCCACCAGCAGCGCCTGCAGCCGGGCGTCCCAGGCGCCGCGGGTCTCCGCGGCCCGGGCGTAGACCCGGGCGGCGGAGAAGGCGATCTCGCGGGAGAACTTGAGCACCGCCTCGCGCAGCGCCTCGGCCTCGCCCGGCGCGGCCAGGTGCGGCACCTGCTCCTCCACCACGTCGATGGTCACCTTCACCAGGGCGACCGTCTGCTGCAGGCTGATCGACCGGGCCAGCGCCTGCGGCGCGGCGTCGAAGACCAGGTCGGAGACCTCCTGCTGGCTGTCCGCCCCGCCGCCGCGGTGCAGCCACTCGACCAGCGACCGGATGCCGGCCTGGACCACCAGCATGACCATCGACCGCTGCTCGGCCGGCAACTCCCGGAACCAGCCCAGCGTCTCGTCCATCCGCGCCACGCTCGCGGTCGCCAGCGAGCCGGCGGCCCGCTCGACCCGGCGCAGGGTGGCGGACAGGTCGACCGCCTGGCCCTCGACCGGATGACCCGCGCTCGCCTCGTGGGCACCAGCAGGCACAGTCATGCGCCCAGCGTGGCACGATCCCACCGTGATCGCGCGGATGCCGCTGGCGTTCCCGCTGGCCGCAGCGGCCGGGTTCGGTGTGTTGCTGGGTCTGGTCGCCAGTGGCTGGGGTCCGCTCGACCGGCTCGACACCGCGCTGAGCGAGCGGGCACGCGACTACGGCTCGGCCCACCCGGACCAGATCGAGATCCAGCGCCAGATCACCGACACCGCTCAGACCAGCGTCTTCTTCGGGCTCGGCCTGGCCAGCGCCGTCGCGCTCCTGCTGCTGAGGCGGGCGTACGCGGACGCAGCGCTGATCGCCGCGTCGTTCGCCGCCGTCCCCGCGGCCTGGGGGATCTGCCATGCCCTGCTGCACCGCCCCAGGCCGGTGGGCGGGTTCGTGGCGATCAGCAGCAACGGGTTTCCCAGCGGGCACGCGTCCAACTCGGCCACGATCGCCCTGGTCGTCGTGCTCCTGCTGTGGCACCGGGTGGGACCGGCGGGCAAGGTGGCTGTGGTCGCCGTCACGGCGGCGTTCGCGCTCGCCATCGGGGCGACCCGGGTGACCCTGCTCGCCCACTGGCCGACCGATGTGATCGGCGCCTGGCTGCTGGTGTTCGCCATCGTCCCGCTCCTCGCCCGCGCGACCGGCCGGCTCTCATCCGGCTCTCGTGAGCCCCGGTCGCCGGCCTGATCCACAACCGCGCCACAGGCGGTGTCAGCCGCAGGCGGTGGGGTACCAGACAGCAGAGATGCCGACCAGCCAAGGAGGGCACGATGGCCAGCCAGAATCAGGTCCCCGGAGGCGATCCGCGGGAGCACACCGCCCACCTGCGCTCGATGCTGGCGGAGGTGGTCCAGCACGCCCGTGACGACGTCGGCAGGGTCGCCGAGCCGAAGGCGCAGGCGCTGTTCGAGACCACCGCCGAGGTCTGCACCGGCCTGCTCACGGCGTACCAGCATTACGAGCAGAACGAGCCGGCCTGGCGCTAGAGCGGGTGGCCGCGGCGCCAGCCGCGGGCGATGCGGGCGGCCGCGACCGCCCCGGCTGCAATGCCGATCGCGAGCAGGACGCCGATGGCGCGCAGTGCGGTGCCCGTGTCGCCGTCGAGCGCGCCGCTGATCGATTGCATCGCCCAGTATCCGGGTGACGCGGGCGCGGCGGCACGGGCCCAGCCCGGCATTGTCGACAGTGGAACCATGGCGCCGGCGAGACCGCCCAGTACGACGCTGCCGGTATCCACCACAAGGGACAGTTCGCTGTGGCTGCGGGCCAGGGCGCCGATCGCGCTGCCCATGCCGAGCAGTGCCACAGCCCAACCGAGGACGGCCAGGGCGAGCATGGCGTAGTTTGCCGGGCGCAGGCCGAGCACGGCGACCGCGTACCCGATGAGCACGGCCTGCTGCGCCAGCAACAGCACGATGACCGGCACCGCCTTGCCCGCGACAAGCTCGATGGTCCGGGCCGGCGTGGCGCGCAGCCGATCGAGGGTCCGCCAGCCCCGCTCGGTGACGATGGCCCAGCCGACCAGGGACATGCCGAGCAGCGAGAACAGCACCAATGTCCCGGCGACCGCCTGCGTGGTGCCGGCCGCCCTGCCCTGGGCGGCCTGGTACAGCGGGCGCAGCAGGCTGACGAAGACCAGCGGCATGACGATCCGGCCGATCGCCGGTCCGGGCTCGCGGGCGAACAGCACCGCGTTGTGCCGGGCGACCGCGGCGAAACGGTACACTTAGGACACCTCCAGTGCCGCGTAGAGGGCGTCGAGGTCGGGGCGGCGGATGTCGACCGCAACCGGGGTGCGCCCGGTGGCGAGCACATCGGCCAGCGTGGCCGCCGGGTCGGTGGTGGCGATGCGCTGCGGCGGCCCGTCGCGGAACTCGACCAGCACCTCACCGGGCAGCCCGGCCAGCAGCGTGTCCCGGTCGCCGCGGGCCACCACCCGGCCGTTCCGGGCGACGGCGATGGTGGCGCCCAGGTCTTCCAGTTCGGGCAGGTAGTGGGTGGTGTAGCAGATCGCGGTGCCGTCGGCGGCCCGCTGCCGGACCACCTCCAGCAGTGCCCGACGGGTGGTCGGGTCCGCGCCGGCGGTCGGCTCGTCGAGCAGGAGGACGGCCGGGCGGTGCAGCAGGGCGGTGGCGGCCTGGGTGCGCCGCTGCTGGCCGCCGGAGAGCACACCGACCGCCCGGTCCAGCAGGCCGGTCAGGTCCAGCGCCTCGGCCACCTCGTCGATCGAAGTGGACAGTGCGCGGCCGCGCAGGCCGGCGAGGGCGCCGAACAGTCGCAGATTCTGCCGGACGGTGGCGGAGTGGTAGAGCGCAATGTCCTGCGGGGCGACGCCGAGCCGCCGGCGCGCGGCCCGGCCGGGAGGCAGCCCGGCCACCGTCACCCGCCCGGCGTCTGGCCGGACCAGCCCGGCGACCACCTCCACGAACGTCGTCTTGCCGGCGCCGTTGTGACCGATCAGGCCGACGATCTCCCCGGGAGCCACGGTCAGGTCGAACCCGGTCAGGGCGGTGGTCTCCCCGTACCGCTTGACCAGGCCCTCGGCAACGAGCACGGGTCCCCCTTGATGATCTACATCGTATAGATCTACAGTGTATAACGTGCTCACCCGGGAGGCAATCCTCGACGCCGCGCTCGAGCTGGCCGACGAACGCGGGCTCGGCGCCGTCTCCATGCGCGCCGTCGCGCAGCGCGTCGGCGTCACCGCGATGGCCCTCTATCCGTACGTCGGAAGCAAGGAAGCCCTGCTCGACGGGCTGGTGGACCGTTTGCTGGCCAGCGTGCTCCCGGACACCGTCGGCGACGGGGACTGGCGCGAACGGCTGCGGCAGGGCGGGCAGGCAGCGCGGGCGCTCGCCCGCCGGCACCCGTCGACCTACCCGCTGCTGCTGTCCCGTCCGGCGGTCACCCCGGACGCCGTACGCGTCGTCGACTGGATCTACTCGCTGCTGCTGGAGGCCGGTGTCCCGCCGCGCGAGGTGCCACGACTCGAGCGGCTGCTGTCCACGTTCGTGTTGGGGTATGCGACTTCAGAGGTCAACGGCCGCTTCAGCGAGGGAACGTTGAACCCGCGGGCGCGCCGGGCGCAGCTCCCCGCGGACCAGGTGCCGGCCCACCGCCGGTTGGCGAAGTGGCTGGACGACCCGGTGGACTGGGATGCGGAATTCGAAGCTGACATGGACGACCTGATCCGGCTGATAGAGAGGGCTGCGGCGTGAAGGCGATGGCGATCAACCGGTACGGCGGTCCGGAGGTGCTGGAGCAGATGGACCTGCCCACGCCGAAGATCGGCATGGACGGGATCCTGGTGCGGGTGAAGGCGGCCGGCGTCAACCCGGTGGACTGGAAGATCCGGCAGGGCTACCTGGACGCGGCCTTCCCGTCGCACTTCCCGCTGGTCCCCGGCTGGGATGTGGCCGGGGTCGTGGAGTCGGTGGGCCCGGCCGTGACCGCATACGCCCCCGGCGACGAGGTGATCGGCTACGTGCGGCGCGACCACATCCAGCACGGCACGTACGCCCAGCTGGTCCCCGCGCCGGAGCGCGCGCTGGCACACAAGCCGCCCGGCCTCGACTGGGCGCAGGCCGCGGCGCTGCCCCTGGTCGCCCTCACCGCCTACCAGGCCCTGAAGGCCGCGAACGTGGCCAGCGGCGAGACGGTGCTGGTCAACGCGGCGGCCGGCGGGGTGGGGCACGTCGCCGTGCAGCTGGCCCGCCTGCTCGGCGCGATCCGGGTGATCGGCACGGCGAGCGAGGGCAACCACGACTTCGTACGCCAGCTCGGCGCCGAGCCGGTGGCGTACGGGGAGGGCATGGTCGAGCGGGTACGCCAGCTGGCGCCCGAGGGCGTGGACATGGCACTGGACGCCGTAGGCGGCGACGCGATCGAGGCCTCGGCCTCGCTCGTCAAGCAGGCGGACCGGCTGGTGAGCATCACGGACGCGGCCGCGGTCAAGCGGCTGGGTGGCCGGTACGTCTTCGTCCGCCCGGACCCCGCGGACCTGGCCGTGCTCGCCGCCTACGCCGAGGGCGGGCAGCTCAAGCTCCACATTGAGCGGACCTTCCCGCTGGCGGACGCGGCCGAGGCGCAGCGGCTGGTCCAGCGGGGCCACGTCCGCGGCAAGGTCGTCCTGCTGGTGGACTAGCTCTCACCTGCCGGGCCACCTCGCCGCCATCCGCGCCACGGTCGCAGCCGTTGCCCGGCACGGTCTGGACCGGCGCCGGCGGGCCGGTAGTGGCTGCCGAATCAGCCCGGAAGGAGCACCGCACCCAGGCCCGGTATGGCCTGCGAGCGGGCCTGGGCGAGCAACGCGGCGGCCGCGTCCTGGCCGTTCTCGCCGGTCCGCGACATACGGGCCGCGATCAGCCCGGCGACCAGTGGGGTGGCGAACGAGGTGCCGCTCCAGCTGGCCATGCCGGCGAAGTCGGCCTTGGCGGGGGCGAGCGGCGGCTCCTGGTAGGTGTAGGTCCCGGTCGGGTACGCGTTGACCAGGTTCTCTCCGGGAGCGTAGACGTCCACCCAGCCGCCGAAGTTGCTGAACCGTGCCCGGCTGCGCCAGTCCGCGGCGAGCGCGCCCACCGAGACGGTGTACGGCGCCGCAGCCGGCCAGAACGGCTTGCGGTCGGCGTCGTTGCCGGCGGCGACCACCAGCACGACACCTTTGTGGTAACGCAGCCGGTTCTCGTAAAAGACGTGGAACCCCAGCAGGCCGGTCGGGTCGAAGGTCCAGGTGCCCGCGGACATGCTGATGATGTCCGGCGCGTCCTCCTGCAGCACCTTGTCCAGCGCCATCACCAGGTCGGACTCGAAGATCGCGCCGACCTGGCCGAAGAACGCCCGGACGAAGACCTCCGCACGGGGCGCCATCGTCCGCACCACGCCGGCGATGAACGTGCCGTGTCCCGCGTAGGGCAGCAGGTCGGGCGGCTGGATCGCGGGGTCGGGCTCGCCGGTCACGCCGTCCATCCACAGGTGCGTGCCGGCAGCCTGCGGATCGAGGCCGGTGTCGACCACCACCACCTTGACGCCTTCCCCGGCCGCCCGGTCGCTGGTCACGCCCGGGTCGGGCGCGGCGCCGGGCGGAACCACGGCGGGCTCGGTCGCCGGACAGTTCCCGGCCACCGGCGAGATGTGGATCAGATGATCGGGCGCGGCGGCGCCCGGCCCGAGCCCGTCGCCGTACACCCGCCCATCC
>JADGHA010000096.1 GCA_019689695.1 Micromonosporaceae bacterium
GACACGGTCCTCGTCGCCGCCGTCGGGGACGACCGCTTCGGCGACGACGTACGGGCCGCGCTGGCGCGCGAGGGCCTGCCCCCCGGCCATCTCATTACGGTGAACGGGGCGGCCACCGGGGTCGCGCTGATCGTGGTGGACGCGGCGGGGGAGAACACCGTCGTGGTCGCACCCGGCGCCAACGGGCGGCTCGACGGCCGCGTGCTCGATCGGCTGCCCGCCCTGCTCGACCCGGACGCCGTACTCCTCCTCCAGCTGGAGATCCCGCTCCCGGCGTGCCTGGCCGCCGCCCGCGACGCCCGGCGCGCCGGCGCCCGGGTGGTGCTCAACGCCGCACCCCTGCCGGAGGCGGCTGACGCGGCGCTGGCCGAGCTGCTCCAGGAGGTGGACATCCTGGTCGTCAACGAGGGTGAGGCGGCGCGCCTGGGCGGCCATCCGGCCGGGTCGGTCGAGTGGGTCGCGGCCGCGGCCGGGCTGTGTGACCTGGGACCGAAGACGTGCGTGGTGACGCTGGGCGCCCGGGGTGCGGTCAGTGCGGACGGGGCGGAGGCGGTGGCGCAGGCGGCGTTTCCGGTCGACGCGGTGGACACGACCGGGGCCGGCGACGCCTTCTGCGGCGCGCTGGCCGCCGCGCTGGCCGGCGGCGCAGGCTTGGACGAAGCGCTACGGCGGGCTTGCGCGGCGGGCGCCATCGCGACGACCCGGATGGGGGCGCAGTCGGCCATGCCGACCGCCGCCGAGCTGGACGCGTTCCTCGCCGCACGGAAGGGCCACGGCCATGCGTGACACCGGCCTGTGGCATCCGCGGCTCGCGGCGCTGGTCGCCGGCATGGGGCACGGCGAAAGCATCGTGGTAGCCGACGCCGGGCTGCGCGTGCCGGCCGGCGTCGAGGTGGTGCATCTGGCGGTCACCCGCGGGGTCCCCGGGTTCCTGCCGGTGCTCGCGGCGGTCGCCGGCGAGCTTGTCGTCGAGGCGGCGACGATCGCCGTCGAGCTGACCGACACGGAGATCCTCAGTGGACTGCACGACTGCCTCCCCGGCGTCCCGGTGAGGACGACCAGCCACGAGGAGCTCAAACACGCCTGCCGCGAGGCGTGCGCGGTGGTCCGCACCGGCGAGGCCACGCCGTTCGCCAACGTGATCCTGCGCGCGGGGGTGCCCTTCTGATGGCCGGCTTCCCCAGCGACTACGAGGAGCGCGTCTACGCGGGCGTGCTCGGCAAGGTGATCGCGGTCTACCTCGGCCGGCCCTTCGAGGGCTGGACCTTCGACCGGATCAGCCGGGAGCTCGGCGACATCACCTACTACGTCAACGACCGCGTGGACCTGCCGCTCAAGAACCATCTGCTGGTGGTCACCGATGACGACATCAGCGGCACGTTCATCTTCCCGCGGGCGCTGCGTGACCACAGTCTGGACCCGTCCTCCGCGCAGATCGGGCAGACCTGGCTGAACGAGATCGTCGAGGGGCAGTCGGTGCTGTGGTGGGGCGGCGTCGGCAACTCGACCGAGCACACGGCGTACCTCCACCTCAAGGACGGCGTCGTACCGCCGGACAGCGGAGCCATCGCGCGCAACGGCGTTGTGGTGGCCGAGCAGGTGGGCGCGCAGATCTTCGTCGAGGGGTTCGCGATGACCCGGCCGGGTGACCCGGAGGCCGCCGCCGACCTGGTCGAGCGGGCCGCGCGGGTCAGCCACGACGGGGCGGCGGTCCACGCGGCCCGGGTGATCGCCGCCCTGGTGGCCGGCGCGTTCACCGAGACCGACATGGACCTGCTGCTCGACGCCGCGGTGTCGCTGATACCGAAGGGCTGCCTGATCCAGCGGGTCATCGCCGACGTACGCGAGTGGGCGGCTACCGACGCCGACTGGAAAACCACCCGGGCCCGAATCGACGAGCGCTACGGCTACCACCGGTACGGCGGCAACTGCCACGTGGTCCCCAACCACGCGACGGTCATCCACGCGGTGGCCCGCAGCCGTGGCGCGTTCCTGCCGGCGATGACGGTGGTCAACACGTCCGGGTGGGACACCGACTCCAACGCCGGCTGCGTCGGCGCGATCTGCGGCGTGTTCGGCGGGCTCGCGGGCCTGGACGCTGGCCCGGACTGGCGTGGCCCGGTCGCCGATCGGATGTACCTGCCGAGCGCCGACGGCGGGTCGACGATCACCGACGCGGCGCGGGAGGCGGTCACCCTTGCCCGCTACGGGCGCGCTTGGGCCGGCCAGCCCGCCCGCGACCTGACCGGCGGCGCCCGGTTCCACTTTGGACTACCGGGGAGTGTGCAAGGCTTCACTGTACTCGACGGGGAGGCGCGGGTGCACAACCCGGGCGGCCGGCTGGCGATCGAGCCGACCAGCCCGGCAACCACCGTCGCCACACCCACCTTCATCCCACCCGAGGCGCGCGACATGCCCATCTACGGGCTGATCGCCAGCCCGACCATCTACAGCGGACAGACGCTGCGCGCCCGGCTGAACGCCGGCGAGGGCGTCGAGGTCCGCCCGGTCGTCGCCCACTATGCCGGCGACGGCGACGCGCTGGTCTGGGTCGACGGCCCGGTCGTGACCGGAGGCGACGTCCGGTGGACGGTGCCGGACGTGGGCGGGCAGCCGATCACCTATGTCGGCCTGCGCGCCACCGGCCCGGTCGAGCTGATCGAGCTGACCTGGGACGGCACGCCGACCCTGACGCTGACCCGCCCGGCCGGCGCCGCGACCGGCCACGGCAGCGACCCGGGTGCCATGTGGCGACGGGCCTGGGTGAAGGCCGTCGACCGCTGGGATCCGCACTGGCCGGAGCCGTTCCGGATCGTGCAGAACCGGGGCACCGGCCTGCTCATCCAGGGCTCCCGGGACTGGCGCGACTACACCGTCACCGCCGATGTCACACCGCACCTGGCCGAGGCGGTCGGACTCGCCGCGCGGGTGCAGGGCCTGACCCGCTACTACGCGCTGCGGCTCACCGGCCGCGACCGCGTCGAGCTGGTCCGGCGCATCAGCTTGCCTACCCGCCCCGGCGTCCCGCCGGAGACCGTCCTCGCCGGCCGCGACTTCCGTTGGGAGTACGGCACCACCTACCGGCTGGCCATCCGCGCCGCCGGCACCCGACTGACCGCCAGCGTCGACGGCGAGGTGCTCTTCGACCTCGACGACGGCGCCCTCACCTGCGGCGGCGTCGCCCTGCTCGTCACGCAGGGCCGTACCGCAACGCAGACCGTCCAGGTAACCCCGAACAGCGTTGAGGAGTCATCGTGACCGCATCGTTGAGCCGTCGGCGGTTTCTCGCCGGCGCGGGCCTGACCGCCCTTGGCATCACCAGCTCCAGCCTGCTCGCCGCATGCGGCGGCGACGACGGCGGATCCACCGGCACCGGCACCGGCACCGGCAAGATCGACTTCTGGCTGGACATCCAGGGCGACGCCAACCAGAAGTACTTCAACGAGAACGTGGCGGCCGCCTTCGAGAAGGCCAAGCCGCAGATCGACCTGAACGTGACCTACTACAAGGGCCAGGACCTGCGTCGCCTGATTCAGACCGCGCTGCAGTCGCGCTCCGGTCCGGACATCGTCCGCGGCCCGTCGGCGACCCAGACGCTCGCCTGGAGCAAGGCCCACGTGCTTGCCGACCTGACCCCGTACGCGGAGAAGTTCGGCTGGAAGGAGAAGCTGTCCAGCTGGGCGATCGAGGCGTTCACCATGGACGGCAAGCTGTACGCACTGCCGATGCGCGTGGACACCATGCTGCTCTACTTCAACAAGACGCTCTTCGAGCAGAAGGGCTGGCAGCAGCCGACCGACCGGGCGTCGCTGGAGGCGCTGGCGGCCGAGGCGGCAGGTCAGGGCATCACCCCGTTCGGGTCGTCCAACGTGGACTGGAAGGCGGCCGGCGAGTGGCTGATGACCGTGTTCTGGAACCACTACTCCGGTCCCGACGCGCTGCGGCAGGCGCTCACCGGTGAGATCAAGTTCACCGACCCGGTGTTCGTCGAGGCGGTCCAGCTGCTCAAGGGCTACTTCGACAAGGGCTGGATCTCGGGCGGCGTGGACAAGTATTTCGCCGTACCGTCGCAGGAGATCGGGGCCAACTTCGGCAAGGGGACTGTGGCAATGGTCCCGCAGGGCAACTGGTGGATGAGCCAGGTCGGCCAGTACTTCGGCGCCAAGGCGAAGAACCAGAACGAGTGGGACTGGATGCCCGTGCCGGCGCTGCGGCCCGAGGTCAAGCACCCGCTGTTCGAGCTGGGCATCGGCGGCTCGCTGGCGATCAACGAGGCCAGCAAGAACAAGGACGCCGCCGCCGAGTACCTCAACTGGTACTACGGCGACCGGACGGCCGCGCTCAAGCGGATGGCGGACGTCCCGTCGACCTACAACATCCCGATCGACTTCTCCGACGACGAGATCCCGTCGAGCATCGACCCGCGGTCCGGCCGGGTGCTCACCTCGCTCAACAAGGCCGTCGCCGACGGCGACTACGGCTTCGTGACCTGGACCTGGTGGCCGCCGAAGACCGACGTGTTCGTCTACGAGGGCCTGGAGCAGGTGCTGACCGGAAAGATGACGCCGGCCGACTACTGCAAGCAGCTCGACCAGAAGTTCACCGAGGAACCGGCCCCGGGCACCACCCCCCCGCGCCCCCCCCGGGGGCCCCCAAAACCCCCCCCCCCGCCGGCCGGGGGCCCACGCCGGGCGCCCGCCGCGCACGGCGCCGCGCGGCGGTGGTCGGCTGGGCGTTCCTCGCGCCGCTGCTTTTGCTCAACCTGTTCGTCGTGCTCGGGCCGTCCGTGGCGACCGTCTACTACTCGTTCACGGACTGGTCCGGGCTCGGCCCGGCCACCTTCATCGGCCTGGACAACTACGTCGAGGCGTTCGGCGACCAGAAGGTGCGCCAGGCGCTGCTGCACAACGTGATCTGGTTCGCGGTGTTCCTGACCGTGCCGGGAGCGATGGGCCTGCTCGGCGCGTACCTGCTCAGCCAGGTCAGGCGGTTCCAGATGCTGTTCCGGGCGATCTACTTCATCCCCTACGTGGTGGCCAGCGTCGTCAACGCCGCGGTGTGGAAGATGCTGCTGTCGCCGACCAGCGGCATCGGGCACCTCCTCGGCATCGAGCAGTCCTGGCTGGGTGACCCGAGCACATCGCTGCTGAGCGTCAACTTCGTCGTCGACTGGCACTTCTGGGGATTCCTCGCCGTCATCTTCCTCGCCGCGATGCAGGGCGTCGACCCGTCGCTCTACGATGCGGCCAAAGTGGACGGTGCCGGCGCGTGGCAGCAGTACCGCCACATCACGCTGCCCGGCATCCGCCCGACGATGGTGTTCATCGTGCTGATGACCGTCATATGGACGCTGAAGGCGTTCGACTACATCTTCATCATGACCGAGGGCGGGCCGGCCGGGTCCAGCGAGGTGGTCGCGACGCTGATGTACAAGCAGGCGTTCAACGAGTACTCCGCCGGCTACGCCGCGGCCCTGGGCCTGTCGATGACGCTGGTCACCGCGGTGATCCTCGCCGTCTACCAGTGGATGCGCAAGAAGGGATGGGAGGACGCATGAGCGCCACCACGATGGCCCGGCCGGCGCCCGCCGGGGTCGCCCGGGCGGCATCGGGGCGGCGTCGGCGCCGCTTGCGCCTGCGCGGGGGTACGCACTACCTGGTGCTCGTCATCCTCGCGCTGTTCGCGATCGGGCCGCTGGTCGCGCTCGTGTTCAACGCGTTCAAGAACAACGCCGAGATCGGCTCCAACCCGCTGTCGCCGCCGACCTCGTTCAGCCTCGACAACTTCACCGATGCCTGGACCCGGGGCGACTTCGCCACCACCATGCGCAACAGCGCCATCATCTGTGCCGGTTCGGTGCTCGGCACCTGCCTGGTCGCGGGGATGGCCGCGTTCGCGCTGAGCCACCTGCGTGTCCCGGGCGGTGGCGCGGTCGTCACCTACCTGTTCCTCGGCAGCGCCCTGCCGGTCCAGCTGTTCCTCGTGCCGCTGTTCTTCCTCTGGACCCGGCTGCACCTCACCGACAACCTGCTCGGGCTGATCATCATCTACTGGGCCACCGACGCTCCCTTCGCGACCCTGCTGCTGCGCTCGTTCCTGCTGAAGATCCCGAAGGACTTCACCGAGGCGGCCCGGCTGGACGGCGCGTCCAGCTTCCAGATCGCCTGGCGGGTGGTGCTGCCGCTGGCCTGGCCGGGGTTCCTCACCGTGGCGCTGATCGTGGCCCTCTGGTCGTGGAACGAGTTCTTCTGGGCCATCACCTTCATCCACACGCCGACCCTGCGGCCGGTGTCGACGAGCTTCCTCGCCTTCCAGGACCAGTACTCGACGGACTGGGGGCTGACCAGCGCCGCCGCGATCTTCATGCTGGCACCGGTCGTCCTGTTGTTCCTCGCCTTGCAGCGGAAGTTCGTCAGTGGCCTGACCTCGGGAGGTATCAAGTGAGCCGGCCCAACATCATCCTCATCATCTCAGACCAGCTGCGCCGGCAGGCGCTCGGCTGCTACGGCGACCCGAACGTCAGCACACCGAACATCGACGCCCTCGCCGCGGCCGGCGCCCGGTTCGACGCCGCGTCGTCGACCTACCCCGTGTGCGTGCCGTTCCGGTTCACGCTGATGACCGGGGAGTACGCGCACACCCGGTTCATCCCCTCCATCGAGTGGCGGATGTCGCCGGCCGAGCGGACCCTCGCCGACGAGTTCAACGACGCCGGCTACGCCACGGCACTGTTCGGCAAGTGGCACTTGTACGGCAACTTCGGCCACTATCCGGGGCACAACGTGGTCAAGGCGTCGCGTACGCCGGTGCCGCGGCCGTTCCAGGGCCGGTTCCAGCGGTTCGCCGGGTTCGACATCTGCAACGACCCCTGGGACACCTACTACTGGAACGAGGACGACCCGACCCCGCACAAGATCGAGGGGTTCCAGACCGACGGGCTGTTCGACCTGGCGATCGAGTACCTGCGGTCGGAGGTTGGTGACAGGCCGTTCGCGACCGTGCTCTCGGTCGAGCCGCCACACCCCATCTTCACCGCTCCTGAGTCCTATCTGGAGCGGTGGCGGGACCGCGAGCTGGTGCTGCGGGACAATGTGGAGTTGGGCAAGGAGTACAACAAACGCGGTCCGCACGGCCATGACCTGCTCGACGACCTGCGGGTCTACTACGCGATGATCGAGAACCTGGACGACAACGTGGGCCGCCTGGTCGCCGCGCTGCGCGAGACCGGCCATCTCGACAACACCGTCATCGCGCTCACCGCCGACCACGGCGAGCTGCTCGGCTCGCACGGCCTGCTGGCCAAGCAGCGGCCGTGGGAAGAGTCGATCGGCATCCCGCTGATCGTGTCCGGCGCCGGCGCCGCCTCCTCCGTGATCAAAGATCCAGTGTGCACGGAGGATCTGTTCCCCACCCTGCTCGGCCTGGCGGGCGTGACGCCACGTGACCCCAAGCCCGGCCTCGACCTGAGCCCGCTGATCCGGGGCGAGGCGTCCGGGATCGACCGGGAGGGCGTGCTGCTGGAGTTCGTCGCCGAGATGCGCCCCGCGCTGCCGTACCACGACGAGACCTGGCGTGGCATCCGCACCCGTCGCTACAAGTACACCGTGCTCGGTGACGCGCACGGCGGCCGGCCCTGGCAGTTCTTCGACCTGGAGAACGACCCGTACGAGATGGTCAACCTGGTCGACGACCCGGCGTACGCGGACGAGGTGGCCCGCCACCACGCCCTGCTGCGCGAGCGGCTCGTCGAGACCTACGACCACTATGTACTCGCTCCGGCGTTCGGCATCCCCGGCCTGCACGAGTGGAACCCCGAAGCGAAGTACCAGCGCCGCTTCGGCTGACCGGAGGTGGCAGACAGATGAGACCGAACATCCTGGTCGTGCTGGCCGACGACATGGGCTGGGGGGACCTCGGCTGCTACGGCTCGAAGATCCCCACACCGCACATCGACGCGCTCGCTGCCGCCGGCGTGCGGGCGACCGACGCGCATTCGGCGTCGGCGGTCTGCACGCCCAGCCGTTACGCGCTGATGACCGGCCGGTACGCCTGGCGCGGGCCGCTGAAGAACTTCGTGCTGATGGGGCACGGGCCGGCGCTCATCGAGCCCGACCGGCCGACGCTGGCCTCGGTGCTGCGGGACGCCGGTTACGCCACCGGCGCCTTCGGCAAGTGGCACCTCGGGCTCGGCTGGCGGCACACTGACGGCACGGTCCGCGACGCGTTCGCGCCGGGCGCGGTGCTGCACGACGACGTGGAGACGGACTTCGGCCGGGACATCGACTACTCCGCCCCGGTCACCGGCGGCCCGACCGCGCTCGGCTTCGACCGGTTCTTCGGCATCGCCGGGTCGCTCGACATGCCTCCGTACGCGTTCATCGACCAGGACCGCACCGTCGGTATCCCCGATCGGGAGAAGGAGGTGTACCTCACCGAGCAGCGGCCGGGGCTCCAGGTGCCCGGCTTCCGGGAGGATGAGGTCGACGTCCGGTTCGCCGACGAGGCGGTCCGCTGGCTGCACGGCGTGCCGGCCGACCAGCCGTTCCTCTGCTACCTGGCCCCGTCCGCGCCGCACCGCCCGGTCGTGCCACCCGATGTGGTGCGCGGCCGGTCCGGGCTGGGCGCCCGCGCCGACGGGGTCTGCCTGGTCGACTGGATGGTGGGCCGGCTGCTGGCCGCGATCGACGAGCGCGGGCAGCGGGAGAATACCCTGGTGATCGTCACCAGCGACAACGGCGCACCGATGATCTTCACGGACGACGGGGACGTGACCCAGCACCGGCCCAACGGCGACTGGCGCGGTCAGAAGGGCGACCTGTGGGACGGCGGCCACCGCGAGCCGTTCATCGCCTGCTGGCCCGGGCGGATCCCGGCCGGCACGGTCCTCGATGCGCCGATCTGCCTGACCGACGTGCTGCCGACCGTCGCGGCCGCGGCCGACGCCGCCCTCCCGCCCGGCGCCGCCGAGGATGGGCGCGACCTGCTCGGCTGCCTGACCGGGCAGGCACCGCCGCCGCCGGCCGACCGGCCGATCGTCCATCACAGCCTCGGCGGCCGCTTCGCGCTGCGGGCCGGCCGGTGGAAGGCGGTGTTCGCGGAGGGGTCCGGTGGCGGCTTTTCGGAGCCGTCGATCGGCGCCCTGTTCAGCTCCGGATCGGGCAAGGCCCACGCCAACCCGCCGTGGGACGCCGACCACCCGGCCGGCCAGCTCTACGACATCTACGCGGACCCGGGCGAGACAACCAACTTGTGGGACACGCATCCGGCTGTCGTGGCCGACCTTTACGCCACGCTCCGGCAGATCTGCCGCGACGAGAGCAGCGGTCTGCCGTTCGACGTGCCGCTGGGAGGGTCTGGTCGTGTCTGACGCCTGCTGCGCTCCCGGTGCGCACTCCGGCAGGCCGGCCGGATCGGCCCGAGCCGGTGCGGCTTCGCCGGTCGCGGCCGGTTCGGCTTCGCCGGTCCCGGCCGGCGGGGCTAAGCCGGTCCCGGCCGGCGTCGCGCCCACCCGCCTTCCGGTCCGGACCAAGAGTCGCCGGGACGCGGCACGCGGCATGGTGCTGGTGCCGGCGGGCCCGTTCGCGATGGGCAGCGACGACCCGGACACGTTCCCCGCCGACGGTGAGGGCCCGGTACGCGAGGTCGAGGTGTCCGCGTTCCGGATCGACCCGAAGGCGGTCACCAACGCCCAGTTCGCGGCGTTCGTCAAAGCGACCGGGTATGTCACCGACGCGGAACGGTTCGGATGGTCCTATGTGTTCCATGCGTTCGTCCGCGGCGAAGCCGTGCGCCACGTCCTCGACGCGCACGTGCCCGGCGCCCCATGGTGGCTCGCGGTGGCAGGGGCATGCTGGCGGGCGCCCGAAGGGCCAGGCTCGGATGTCTCCCGCCGGGCCAACCACCCCGTCGTCCACGTGTCCTGGAACGACGCGAACGCCTACGCCACCTGGGCCGGCAAGCGGCTGCCCACCGAGGCGGAATGGGAGAAGGCGGCGCGCGGGGGCCTGCACCAGGCCCGGTTCCCTTGGGGTGACGAGTTCATGCCGCGCGGGCAGTACCGCTGCAACACCTGGCAGGGCAGCTTCCCGCGGCACAACACCGGCGCCGACGGCTACCTGGGCACCGCACCGGTGGACGCCTTCCGCCCCAACGGCTACGGGCTCTACAACACGTCCGGCAACGTCTGGGAGTGGTGCGCGGACTGGTTCAGCGCGGACTGGCACGTACCCGCCTCCGAGGCGACCCGCCGCGATCCCGCCGGACCGGACCACGGCGTCGGCCGCGTGATGCGGGGCGGCTCCTACCTGTGCCACGAGTCCTACTGCAACCGCTACCGGGTGTCGGCCCGCACGATGTCCACACCGGACAGTACAACCGGTCACGTGGGCTTCCGCTGCGCGATCGACGAGCCGGACCCCGACCGCGGTTGAGCCTCGCGGCAGCGCAGGCAACCGAACCGGACCACCGCTTCTCGCTGATCGACGCTGGTTCCTGGCCCGGATCCGTCAGCCCACTCATCCGCCTCAATGGGCGCCTGCCCCGCGCGTTCAACTCGTGTTGCATTCCGGTAACGACGAGAGCGGCGCACGTTGCGCAACCTTGTCAACCGCCCGATAGTCGTTCCAACTCTCGAGTTCAACACGAGTTGACCGAGGTGGACCATGAAGCGACTGGCGCTTCCGTTCGTCGTGGCCGTCGGTGTTCTGCTGGTCGCCGTGCCGGCGCAGGCGCGCGGGCACGGCGGCACGACGCGGTATCACGGCACCGAGTACGCCCTCGGCGGAGCCAGCACGCCGATCGACGGCCCGGTGCCGGAGGCCGACGCGTTGGCCGACAGCATCACCGACGCGGGGCGGCAGACGCTCGAGGAGGTCGCCCGGGAGCGGGAGAAGCTGCGGTACGGCGGGGCGGACGGATCGCTGTCGTCGACGTCGCAGGTGGTCACCTACCCGCAGCCGGCCGGCATTCCGGCATCCGACCAGTACGCGGTCACCATCCGGCAAGCCGGGCGGGAACACGACTCCTTCGTGTTCAAGGCGGATGCGCGCCGGCCGGGCAACCGTGAGCAGGACACGTCCTGGACGTCGTTCTCCTTCTCCGGCAAAGTGACCATCTCGGTGCGCAAGCTGCAGGGTGATTCGACCGGCTGCCTGGTTCGGCCGCTGTCGCTCGGCATACGCACCGCCTTCGCCGGCAACGTCTGCACGTTCCGGCTCAGCCATCCGGCGAACATCTCGGTGGAGTTCGCCCCCAACACCACCAACCCGGTGCTGCACCCGATGCTCGTCTTCGCCAACCCGCTCGAGGCGGACGTGCCGGCCGCCGACGACCCGGATGTGTTGTATCTCGGGCCCGGCGTGCATCACCTGGGCACCGTGCAGCTGCACTCGAACCAGACCGTCTAC
>JADGHA010000097.1 GCA_019689695.1 Micromonosporaceae bacterium
ACCCCGGAAAAAGCGATTTATCGCGTTTTTTCCGGGTGCACAACTGCAAGATCGCGGGGGTTATTGGTTGCGCATCAGCTCATGCGCCTTGCGCTCCAGGTCCTCCAGGCCGCCGCACATGAAGAACGCCTGCTCGGGGAAGTGGTCGTACTCGCCCTCGGCGATCTTCTTGAAGGCTTCCACGGTGTCCTTGATCGGGACGAACGACCCCTTGACGCCGGTGAACTTCTCCGCGGCGAAGGTGTTCTGCGACAGGAACCGCTCGATCCGCCGGGCCCGCTGGACGGTGATCTTGTCCTCTTCGGACAGCTCGTCCATGCCCAGGATGGCGATGATGTCCTGCAGGTCCTGGTACTTCTGCAGGATCCGCTTCACCTCGCTGGCCACCGTGTAGTGCTCCTGGCCCACGTACTCCGCGGCGAGGATCCGCGACGACGAGGCGAGCGGGTCCACCGCCGGGTAGATGCCCTTGTCCGAGATGCGCCGCTCCAGGTTGGTGGTCGCGTCCAGGTGGGCGAAGGTGGTCGCCGGCGCCGGGTCGGTGTAGTCGTCCGCTGGCACGTAGATCGCCTGCATCGAGGTGATCGCCCGGCCGCGGACCGAGGTGATCCGCTCCTGCAGGTCGCCCATCTCGTCGGCGAGGGTCGGCTGGTAGCCCACCGCCGACGGCATCCGGCCCAGCAGCGTGGAGACCTCCGAGCCGGCCTGGGTGAACCGGAAGATGTTGTCGATGAACAGGAGCACCTCCTGGTTCTTCACGTCCCGGAAGTACTCCGCCATGGTCAGCGCGGACAGGCCGACCCGCAGCCGGGTGCCCGGCGGCTCGTCCATCTGCCCGAACACCAGCGCGGTGTCCTTGAGCACGCCCGCTTCGCTCATCTCCAGGATGAGGTCGTTGCCCTCGCGGGTGCGCTCCCCCACCCCGGCGAAGACCGACGTGCCGCCGAAGTTGTGCGCGACCCGGATGATCATCTCCTGGATCAGCACGGTCTTGCCCACGCCCGCGCCGCCGAACAGGCCGATCTTGCCGCCCTTCACGTACGGGGCGAGCAGGTCGAGCACCTTGATGCCGGTCTCCAGCATCTCGGTCTTCGGGTCCATGTCGGCCAGGGCCGGCGCCTTGCGGTGGATCGACCAGCGCTCGGTGACCTCCAGCCGCTCACCCTTCTTGAGGTTGAGCACGTCCCCGATCGCGTTGAACACGTGCCCCTTGACCACGTCGCCGACCGGCACCGTGATCGGCCCGCCGGTGTCGGTCACCTCCGCGCCGCGGACCAGCCCGTCGGTGGGCTGCATGGAGATCGCCCGGACCATGTTGTCGCCCAGGTGCTGGGCGACCTCCAGGGTCAGGGTCCGGGTGCCCTCGCCCAGGGTCACGTCCACGTGCAGCGCGTTGAACAGATCCGGCATCGCGTCGCGGGGGAACTCGGCGTCGACCACCGGGCCGATCACCCGGACGACCCGTCCGGTCGCGGTCTTGGTGTCTACAGCAGCAGTCATCACACTTCACTTCCCGCGGCCGCGAGCGCGTTGGCCCCGCCGACAATCTCACTGATTTCCTGGGTGATCGCCGCCTGGCGGGCGGCGTTCATCTGCCGCGTCAGGCTCGTGATGAGCTCCTCCGCGTTGTCCGTGGCGGCCTTGCAGGCCCGGCGCCGGGCGGCCCACTCGCTCGCCGCCGAGTCCAGCAGCGCCGCGTAGATCCGGGTGTTGATGTACTTGGGCAGCAGCGCGGCGAGCAGCTCGTCCGGGTCCGGCTCGAACTCGTACGCGGGCAGCAACCCCGGCGCCGACTCGCGCTCCTCCACCTGCAGCGGCGCGAGGAAGTTCGCCGCCGGCGTCTGGGTCATCAGGCTGCGGAAGTGGGTGTTCACCACATGCAGCTCGTCCACGCCGCGGATGCCGTCCGGCCCGTGGTTGGCGTCCTCGTCGTCCGCGCCCGCCACGAACGCGTCGATCAGGCTCTCCCCGATCATCCGCGCGTCGGCGAACGTCGGCTGCCCGGAGAAGCCCGTCCAGCTCGCCTCGATCGGCCGGTTGCGGAACCGGTAGTACGCGGTGCCCTTGCGGCCGACGACGTACAGCGCGACCTGCTTGCCGTCCTCGTTGAGCCGGGCGATCAGCTGCTCGGCGGTGCGGATGGCGTTGGCGTTGTACGCACCGGCCAGGCCCCGGTCGCTGGTGATGACCAGGACCCCGGCCCGCCGCACGGTGGGCCGGGGGGTCAGCAGCGGGTGGTCGATGTTGGCGTTGGACGCCAGCGCCGTGAGCACCTCGGTGATCGCATCGGCGTACGGCAGGGAGGCGGCGACCCGCTCCTGGGCCCGGGCGATCCGGCTCGTCGCCACCAGCTCCTGGGCCCTGGTGATCTTGCGGGTGGAGCGGACCGACCGCACCCGCCGCCGCAGCGCTTGAACCTCGCCAGCCATGCCGCTACTTCCGTTCGACCTTCGGGCGGTGCCGGGTCACCTTCTCCCGCGCCTCGGCCTCCGCCTCCATCGCCTCGGCCTGCAGCTCGTTGACCCGCACCGTGTCGTCCTTGGCCAGGAACATCTGCTTGAAGCTGGCGATCGCCTTGTCCACCGCGGAGATCACCTCGTCGTCCCAGGTGCCTTCCGCGATCAGCTCCAGCGTCGCCTGGTGCGAGCGGCGCATGTACTCCAGCAGCTCCGCCTCGAACCGCCGGATCTCGCCGACCGGGATGTCGTCCAGCTTGCCCTCGGTCCCGGCCCAGATCGCGACGACCTGCTCCTCCACCGGTACGGGCGCGTAGTTCTGCTGCTTCATCAGCTCCATCATCCGGGCACCCCGCTCCAGCTGCGCCCGGGACGCGCGGTCCAGGTCGGAGGCGAACGCGGAGAACGCCTCCAGCTCCCGGTACTGGGCCAGGTCCAGCCGCAGCCGGCCGGCCACCTTCCGCATCGGGGTGACCTGGGCGGCACCGCCGACCCGGGAGACCGAGGTGCCGACGTTCACCGCCGGCCGCTGGCCGGAGTTGAACAGGTCGGTCTCCAGGAAGATCTGGCCGTCGGTGATGGAGATGACGTTGGTCGGGATGAACGCGGAGATGTCGTTGCCCTTGGTCTCGATGATCGGCAGGCCGGTCATCGATCCGCCACCCATCTCGTCGGAGAGCTTGGCGCACCGCTCCAGCAGCCGGGAGTGCAGGTAGAAGACGTCACCCGGGTACGCCTCGCGGCCCGGCGGGCGGCGCAGCAGCAGCGACACCGCCCGGTACGCCTCCGCCTGCTTGGTGAGGTCGTCGAAGACGATCAGCACGTGCTTGCCGGCGTACATCCAGTGCTGGCCGATGGCCGAGCCGGTGTACGGCGCGAGGTACTTGAACCCGGCCGGGTCGGAGGCCGGCGAGGCGACGATGGTGGTGTACTCCATCGCGCCGTGCTCCTCCAGCGTCGCCTTGATCGAGGCGATCGTGGAAGCCTTCTGCCCGATCGCCACGTAGATGCACCGGACCTGCTTGGCCGGGTCGCCGGACTGCCAGTTCTTGCGCTGGTTGAGAATGGTGTCCACGGCGATGGTGGTCTTGCCGGTCTTGCGGTCGCCGATGATCAGCTCCCGCTGGCCGCGACCGATCGGGGTCATCGAGTCGATCGCCTTGATGCCGGTCTGCAGCGGCTGGTTCACCGGCTGCCGGGACATGACGTTCGGCGCCTGCAGCTCCAGCTCCCGGTACGTCTCGTGCTGGATCTCCCCGAGGCCGTCCAGCGGGGCGCCCAGCGGGTCCACCACCCGGCCGAGGAAGGCGTCGCCGACCGGTACCGAGAGCACCCGGCCGGTCCGCTTGACCTGCTGACCCTCCTCGATGCCGGAGTAGTCCCCCAGCACGACCACGCCGATCTCGCGCACGTCCAGGTTCAGCGCGATGCCCAGCGTGCCGTCGGCGAACTCCAGCAGCTCGTTGGCCATGGTCGAGGGCAGCCCCTCGACGTGGGCGATGCCGTCGCCGGCGTCGGTAACCACACCGACCTCCTCGCGGGAGACCTCCGGCGTATAGGAGGAGACGTAGCGCTCCAGGGCGCCCCGGATCTCCTCCGGCGAGATGGTCAGTTCGGCCATCCTCTATTCCCTCTTATCTGTCTATCGACTCGGTTACCTGCGCCCGACCAGGGCGTTGCGGGTCTGGGCCAGCCGGCTGGCGATGGTGCCGTCGTAGAGGTCGTGCCCCACTCGGAGGCTGATCCCGCCGATCACGGCCGGGTCGACCGTCACCTTCAGGGTGACCTCTCGACCGTACATTCCGGACAGCGTGCTGCCCAACCTGCGCTCCTCGTCCTCGCTCATCGGCGCGGCGACGACGACGTAGGCCACCTGCCGGTCGCGGCGGGCCGCGGCCAGCTCGACCAGCCGGGACAGCGCGCCGGCGAAGCTGCGCCCGGCGAAGCCGGCCAGGGCCAGCTCGGCCAGGCGCACGGTGGCCGGCCGCGCCTTGCCGTCGAGCAGGGCGTGCACCAGCTCGGCCCGCCGGGCCGGCGGCGCCGTGCTGTCGGCGAGGGTGGCGGCCAGCTGCGGGTTGGCGTCCACGACCTGCCCGAAGCGGAACAGCTCGTCCTCCACCTCGGCCAGGTCGCCGGCGTTGCCGGCGCTGGCCAGCACCGCCTCCACGCCCAGCCGCTCGGCGGCGTTGAGCAGCTCCAGCGGCGCCGTCCACCGCCCGCCGACCAGCGTCGCCAGCAGCTCTAGCGCGTCCTCGCCCACCTTGCCCTCGAGCAGGCTGCGCAGCAGCTGGATCCGCTCCTGGCCGGCGCGGGCCGGATCGGCCAGCGCCCGCCGCAGCCGGGGTTCCCGGGCCAGCAGCTGCGCCACCGCAACGATCTCGTCGGCGGTCGCCGCGACCGCCGCCGGATCCTTGCCCCGTACGTACTCGTCCAAGCCCTCCAGCGCGGCGGAGTACGCCTCACGATTGGCGCCGAGGCCAGCAAGCTGGGGGGTGGACGCATCCCCGTGCTGCGCCATCAGCGCCTGCCCGCAGCCGAGCTGGTCTCCAGCTCGTTGAGGAACCGCTCGACCGTGCCGCGCTGGCGGGCCTCGTCGGCGAGCGACTCGCCCACGATCCTGCTGGCCAGGTCGACCGCGAGCGCGCCGACCTCGGTGCGCAGCTGCTGGATGATGCCCTGCCGCTCGGCGGCGAGCGACTCCCGGCCCGCCGCGATGATCCGGTCCCGCTCCTCCTGCGCCTTGGCCAGCAGGTCCCGCCGGATGCCCTCGGCGTCGGCGCGGGCCTCGTCGCGGATCCGGGCCGCCTCCGTCTGCGCCTCGGCGAGCTGGGCGCGGTACTGCTCGAGCAGCCGGGCCGCCTCGGCCTGCGCCTGCTCGGCCTTCTTGATGCCGCCCTCGATCGCCTCCACCCGCGCCTGGAAGGTCGCCTCCATACGCGGGAAGACGAACTTGATCAGCACGTAGCAGAGGACGCCGAAGGCGACCAGGCCGACCACCATCTCCTGCCAGATCGGCAGGATCGGGTTGTGCTCGGCGGCGAGGTACGTGTGGGCCATCGCTACTCCCGGTGGTTGGTCCGCATCGCTAGGCGTTGGTGTTGAAGACGAATGCGAGCGCCAGGCCGAACAGGGCGAGCGCCTCGATGATCGCGAAGCCCAGGATCAGCCAGGTCCGGTTCGGCGCGGCGGACTCCGGCTGGCGGGCGCTGGCCTGGATGTAGGCCCCGAAGACGATGCCCAAGCCGATACCCGGACCGATCGCGGCGAGGCCGTAGCCGATCGAGCTGAGGCTGCCGTTGACACCTACGGCCAGTACGTCGACCATTGTCGGATTCCTCCTGAATAGTTACGCGTGCATCGCACGCGGGACAGCTGTGGTTAGTGGCCTTCCTCGATCGCGTCGCCGACGTAGAAGGCAGTCAATATGGCGAAGACATATGCCTGCAGCAGCGCGATACCGAATTCGAATGTGGTCATCACGATCGCGAAGATCATGGAGACGCCGCCGACCGCGAAGTAGAAGATGTTGCCGGTCGCGAACAGGGCGAACCCGCCGAGCGTGAAGACCAGCAGGATCAGGTGACCGGCGAACATGTTGGCGAAGAGCCGGACCGCCAGGGTGAGCGGCCGGTTGACCAGGTTGGTGAACGCCTCGATCGGCACCAGCAGCGGGTAGATCACCCAGGGCACGCCCGGGGTCACCGTCATCTTCTTGAGGAAGCCCACGAAGCCGTGCCGGCGGATGCCCACGTAGACGTAGAGGATGTAGCTCAAGATCGCCAGCACCGCCGGGAAGGCGATGTGCGAGTTCGGCGAGACCTGCAGGAACGGGATGATCCCGAAGACGTTGGTGACGATGACGAAGGTGAACAGCGTGGCGATGTACGGCGCGAACCGCGCACTCTCGGGCCCGATCACGTCCCGGGAGATGCTGTCCCGGGAGAAGCCGTACACCGCCTCGGCGAGCCACTGGGCACGCGTCGGCACCAGCTTCGGGTTCCGGTATGCGAGCAGGTAGAAGACGATGATCGCGGCGACCGCGATCCAGATCATCAGGGTGAACTTGGTGACCCAGTACCCCGCTGCCAGGCTCGGCAGGAAGAAGTCTTCCACGCTGGGCGGGAAGGGGACCTCAGCCAGGTTCACTCGCAGCACCCCTCAGCTCATCCGTTTGACGATCAGGTAGACCGCCCCGGCCATGCCGATGATCATCCCTACCATGGTCCCGAAGTGCTGAGGAATGCCGAGCCACTCGTCGAGCAGCCAGCCGATAAATCCCCACACGCCGATCCCGGCGATCAGGTAGCTGATGGCAGCCCACCCGGCATTCACGCCCGACATCGGGTCGGGACGGCGAGGGGGCTGGTCACCGGCCATGACGCGGTGACGATATCAGCCAGCAAAACGAGGCTGCGACTCACCCCCCGCGCAACCTCACGCTGTGCGGTCCATCTATGCTCGGGCGACGGCTACCCACGTTACTCCTGGCCCCCGGCCGCCTGTCCAGATCCTGTCCGAGTGGGGTTTGTCGCGCCGGGCGGACGGTGCACCGCCCACCAGATGTTCGCCGCGGTCCAGCCGACCACCCCGGCGATGATCGCCAGGCCCATCGCCGCCGTGCCGTCCCAACCGGTGCGCACCACGGCCAGCATCACCAGCCCGAGCACCACGATCTTGGTGATGTAGCTGGCCAGCCCGAACGGCAGGACCAGCCGCGGGCTGACCGAATCGGCCCAGGCGACCACCACGCTGGAGACCAGGTAGCTCACCACGACCAGCGCGACCCCGGCCGCCGCGCCGGCCGCGCCGGCCGCGTCCCCGCCCAGCCAGCCGACCAGCGCGGAGAGCATCAGCACGCCGGCCGAGACCGCCAGCGCCAGCGGCACGTGCCCCATCCGCGCCCTCATGCCGGTGAGAGATCTCACTGGACGCCGAGCAGGAGCGCGGCGAGCGGCCGTACGCCCTCCTCGATCTCGTCGGCGACCCGGGCGAACGTCTGGTCGCCGCGCCCCCACGGGTCGTCCAGGTCGTCGGACTCCCGCGGCGGCGCGTCACCGCGTACCGCGTGGGCCGCCTCGACCACCGCGACGCCCCGCGCGTAGACCGCGTCCGGCGTCAGCGCGGCCGGGGGCAGTCGCTTCGGGTCCACCTCGCGCAGCAGCCGGGCGAACTCGCCGAGCACGAACGTGCGCTCGGCGGCGTCCGGCCGCAGCGCCACCACGTACTCCCGCTGGTCGGCGGTGGCGGTGAGGATCAGGTCCGCCGCGTCGATCAGGTCCGAGCGCAGCTTGCGGGCGACGAACCCCCGGTCGTCGCCGCCGCGGGCGCGCACCTGCCGGGCGGCCGGCGGGTTCATCTCCTCGCCGGCGTGCCACCCGCCGGTCCCCGCGCTGTGGCTGTGGACAAGCTCGTTCGCGTCCGGCGCCGCCTGCGGCGCACCGACCGGCACGGCCGCCGCCAGGGCCTGCCGTACGGCCAGGTCGAGCAGCCGCTCGGCCATCGGCGAGCGGCAGATGTTGCCCATACAGACGTGCAGCACGGTGAACGGCGGCACTCAGCCCTCCTCGCGGTAATCTCGTCGCTCACGCCGCGGGGCTCGCATGGTCACTCCCCGCGTTCGCCGCCGTCCGGCCCGACCAGGTGCGGCACCACGTCGCACAGCTTCTCCAGCGGGATCGCGCCGGGCCGCACCACGCGCGGCGGGTCCGCGGTGACGTCGACGATGGTGCTCGGCACCGAGTCGGGCAGCTCCCCCGCCTCCAGGTACACGCTCACCGCGTAGCCCAGCTGGTCCCGGGCGTGCTCGGCGGTCGGCGACGCGGGCTGGCCGTGCTTGTTGGCCGAGGAGACGGCCATCGGCCCGGTCTCGCGCAGCACCTCCAGCGCGACCGGATGCATCGGCATGCGTACGCCCACCGTGCCGCCGGTGTCCCCGAGATCCCACTGCAGGCTCGGCGAGTGCTCCACGATCAGGGTCAGTGCGCCGGGCCAGAACGCCTCGACCAGGTCCCGCGCGGCCTGGGGCAGCGTGTAGACCAGCCCGTCCAGGGTGTGCCGCGAACCGACCAGCACCGGCGGGGGCATGTCCCGACCGCGGCCCTTGGCGTTGAGCAGCGAGGTCACCGCGTACGACTTGAAGGCGTCGGCGCCGATGCCGTACAGCGTGTCGGTCGGCAGCACGATCAGGTCGCCCCGCTTGACCGCCTCGACCGCGGCGGCTATCCCCCGGTCGCGGTCGGCGAGGGTGCGGCAGTCATAGAGCATCACGGTGAGCCAGTCTGCCACGGTGGTCACCGGCGGCTGTTCCACCCGGCCGCGCACCGGCCGGCCCGCGGCGCGCGGTGGCGAACCGCGGCCGCCCGGCCAGGTCCCGCTCGTCCGCGATGTCGACGAACGCGCCGCTCGCGGCGAGCAGCTCCGCCACCGCCGCCGCCTGGCTGTCGTCGTGCTCGATGCCGACCCACCCGCCCGGCCGCAGCAGCGCCGCCGCGCGATCCACCAGGGGACGGATCACCGCGAGCCCGTCGGGACCGGCGAAGACAGCCGTCGCCGGGTCGTGGGCGACCTCCGGGGGTACGGGTACCGCGTCCGGCACGTACGGCGGGTTACTCAACACAAGGTCCACCTGGCCGTCCAGTTCGGCCAGTACGCCCGGGTCGGTGGCGTCACCGGCCACCACCGTCACGGGCGGCTCGCCGGCCTCCGCCCGGGCCGTCACGTTGCGGCGCAGCCAGTCGAGCGCCACGGGTGACTGCTCCACCGCGTACACGCGGACTTGCGGAACCTCCTGCGCGACGGCGAGCGCGATCGCCCCGGAGCCGCTGCACAAGTCGACGATTATGCGTGCTTTGTCGCTTTTTGCGACCTCAATCCCCCAGCCGGCAAGCAGCTCGGTCTCCGGGCGCGGCACGAACACGCCCGGCCCCACCGCCAGTTCCAGGTGGCGGAACGGCGCGGTTCCGGTCAGGTGCTGCAGCGGGATCCGGCGGGCGCGGGCGAGGACCAGCTGGTCAAACCGCTGGCGCTGGGCCGGCGTGAAGCTGTCCACCGCAGCCAGCCGGCCGCGCGGGACACCGAGCACATGCGACGCCAGCAGCTCTGCGTCCACCCGGGCCGAATCCACCCCAGCAGCCGACAAAACGGACGCGGCGTCGGCGAGCACGCGATAGAGTCGATGGGTTTTCGGACCTCCGGACAGGTCCCCGGACGACCCGGTGACGCGATAATCCACGGAGTAATCATTGATCCCCGCCATCCGGCCGCCCCAGCCGGCCAGGCGGCCATCGACCGGGGGTTGAAGAGAGGAGCTGGGTGGGTGGGCATGACCTGGCTCGACCGGATCGGGGCAGACAGCGGCCCACTTCGGCGCGGCCGGATGCTGCTGCAGAACAGCCGCGCAGGCGAGGCGCTCAAGGTTTTCGAGCAGGTGATCACCGAGCCGGGTAAGCCGCTGGCCCGGGTGGACGCGCTGATCCAGCGGCTCGGCGCGCTGATCAACCTGGGCCGGACCGCCGAGTACACGCTCGCCGTCGAGGAAGCCTTCGACGCCGTCCGCGACCTCGCCGAGCCGTACCCGCACGGACACCTGCACGCGTTCGCCGCGCTCGCCACCCACCACCAGAACCCGCTCGAGCCGTGCGTGACCCATCTGGTGCAGAGCGCCCGGGCGCTCGCTCTGGTCGAGGAGCCGGACCCGGACGTCGCCTGGGCCTGGCACGACCTCGCCCAGGCGTACTCGTACGCCGGGTTCCACGGCCACGCGCTGAGTGCCTTCGAGCGCGCCCGGGAGATCGGCGCCCGCGCCGGGCTCTCCGAGGAGCTGCTCGCCTCCCCCGGCATCCGGCTGCGCGGCGCCCTGGCGCTGGACCACAACGGGGACACTGACGGCTGCCTGCGGGTGCTGCGCGACCTGGCCGCCGAGGTGCACCGGTACGCCCGCGCCTGCAACGTGGGCCGGCTGCGGCCCAGCAGCCGCACCGGCTACGGGTACGCCCTGGCCCGCCGGGCCGCGCTGGGCGAGCCGCCGGAGATGGACGTGATGGCGCTGCTGATGGACGGTGGCGACGCGGCCCGCACCTGGGACCTGCGCCAGCTCGGCGAGGTGTGCCTGGCGATCGCGGAGAACCGGCCGATGGAGGCGCTGGCCCGGCTGGACACCATCACGGTCAACCCGGAGAGCGCCGGGGCGGCCGAGCCGGCCCGGCTGCGCAGCCTGGCCCACCTGTGCACCGGCGACCACCACGCCGCCCACCAGGCGGACCGGTACGCGTTCCGGCTGGCCGGGCAGCGCAACGACCGGCTGCGCGACGCGTTCGTGGACGGCATCGCGGCCCGCATCGACCACGAGGACCTGCGCCGCACCGTGTCCCGGTACGCCGGGGAGGCGCTCACCGACCCGCTCACCGGGCTGCCGAACCGGCGCCACCTGGAGCGGTACGTGGCCGCGATGGTGGCGCGCGGCGAGCGCGCCGTGATCGGCGTGGCCGACCTGGACGGCTTCAAGGCGGTCAACACGGTGCACGGCCACCTCTCCGGCGACCTGGTGTTGCAGCGGGTGGCCGGCGTGATCTCCCGGGTGATGCGCCGGGGCGACTACGTGGCGCGCTACGGCGGCGACGAGTTCGTGGTGGTGCTGCCCGGCAGCGGGGCACCCGAGGTGGCTGAGGTGGCGAGCCGGATCCAGGCCGCGGTGGCCGCCGAGGACTGGGAGAGTCTGGTGCCCGGCACGCCGGTCGGGGTCAGCGTGGGCTGGGCAGAGGTGAACGGCGGTGCCGCGCACGGGATGCGCGACGCGCTGGGGATCGCGTTCGAGATCGCCGACCGCCGCATGCTGCGCGCCAAGGCCCGCCCCCGCGCCTCCTGATCCCTAACCCTCTCCGCGATCTTGCAGTTGTGCACCCCGAAAAAAGGGACATGTCGTGCTATTTCGGGGTGCACAAC
>JADGHA010000098.1 GCA_019689695.1 Micromonosporaceae bacterium
TGGCCGAGGATGCCGGCCTGCGCCTGCGCGAAGACCTGGATCTGACCCCGTACCTGCGACTGGGCCGGCCACGCGACCGTCTGATCGATGTGGTGGTGGGTGCCGCAGGTGTGCTGCCCCACCTTCGCGATCGCCTGGTCAACAGGGCGTTCTGGGCCACCATCATCGGCGGCTCGGCGCTGCAGCGAGGGCTGTCGCGGCGCTGGCTCGAGTACCGCCTGCTGGTGCTGGAGCGGCGGTAAGCGATCCCGGTCCGGGCTAGTCGGACCGCACGGAATCCTGACGGTAGGGTTTGCGGCTATGTCGACCGAGCATCCCGCCAGGAGCTTCGCCTGGCGCAACATGTTCGTCCACCCGGACGAGGACCCGCGCTCCGACGGCGGATTCGACGACGAGCGGACGCTGCTCGTCCAGTACCTGCGTGACCATCGCCTGACGCTGGAACTGAAGTGCGCCGACCTCGATGCCGAGGCCCTGGCCCGCCGCGCCGTTCCGCCGTCCAACCTGTCGCTGCTCGGGCTGGTGCGCCACATGGCCGAGGTGGAGCGCTCCTGGTTCCGGCGCCGGATGGCCAACCAGGACGTGCCCCGGCTCTACCAGACCGAGGCCGACCCGGACGGTGACTTCAACGGCGCGGTGGCCGACCCGCAGGTCGTCGCCGAGGCGTGGGAGACCTGGCGGGCGGAGGTCGCGTTCGCGGAAAAGTTCGTGGCCGAGGCGCCCGACCTCTCCGTCAAGGGGCGGCGCAGGGACGGCAGGGAGATCTCGCTGCGCGAACTGCTGGTGCACATGATCGAGGAGTACGCCAGGCACAACGGCCACGCCGACCTGCTCCGCGAGCGGATCGACGGCCGCGTCGGAGTGTAGGTCCCCCGGCGGGGTGCGCCGGGACCGGGACGCCGCTGGTGACCTGGTCGGTTGCGCCGGGTCAGCCGGGCTGGCCGAACCACGGGTTGCCGACGCGGGCGAAGTACCGGTCGGCGATGTGGTTGAGGATGCGCCGGGCGTCCCGGAACCGGTCCGCCACCTCCGACACCACCGCCATCTGCCGGGTGATCACCGGCGCCAGGTCGGCCGCCCGCCGGTACCAGCGCTGCCCCAGGTGCTCCAACAGCTGGATCGGTGGCGTGGCGGCCAGGCCCGACTCGTCGGGCGAGAGCCCGGCGGCGCGCATCAGCCGGGCCGCGTCGAACGGCCCGAGCGCGTGCTGCTGGGCGTAGTCGGGGAAGACCCCGGTCAGGAACAGCGACACGTCGCCCAGCCGGCGGTAGACGCCGGGCCGGTGCGCCGCCGGCACCTGCTCGGCGTACTGCGCCAGCCGCACCGGGTCGAGCTCGCTGTACCGCTGCGAGCGCCACCCGCGGGCGGTCCGGGTCCAGTAGCGGCCGCTGGCCACCCGGACGAACGAGGTCAGCAGCTCGGCCAGGAACAGCCGGCGCGCCGGCTCGGTCAGGAAGTCGCGCAGCCGCGGGGTGTCGAAGACGGGCACCTGCTGACGCGGCGCGGAGCGCTCGGCCACGTACGGCGCGGCGCCGATCTCCCGCGCTGCCTGGGCCACCGCGACCACGAACGCGAAGAAGGGTGAGATGCGTACCAGCGGCTCCTGGCCGCGGCCGTACACCCGGTCGAAGAGTTCAGGCCGGTCGAGCAGCTGGAGCACCGCGCCCGGCCGCCCGCGCAGCTCGCCGGCGCGTCCGCTGTCCATCCCCGCCGAGGCGGCCAGCACCCGCAGGTCCTCGTCCGTGAGGTGCTCCAGGTAGCCCCGGCCCGCGTCCGAAGGATCCATTCCTCAAATCTATGCCGCGGACCGCGGTCGGGACCGGTGCCGCAGGTGCAGGCCTTATATTCACGACCATGACAGAGGTCGCCACCGAGCGTACGGTCGAGACGCCGCCCGAGGCGGCCCAGCCTCCCCCCGCCGGCCGGTGGCGGCCGTCGTTGCTCGCCGCGCTCTGGACCTGGCTCGCGGCGCTGCTCATGTACTGCCTGGTCACCGCCGTGTCGTGGCTGCCGTTCGGCGACCCGCCGCCGCTGGACCGGGCGTACGAGTCGTGGCACCGCTGGGACACCACCTGGTACGTGATCATCGCCGATCTCGGCTACGGGTTCGACAAGCGCAGCGCCGCCTTCTTCCCGCTCTACCCGATGCTGGTCCGCGGGGTGGACCAGGTGCTGCCCCGCGGCGCCTTCGAGGCCGCGCTGGTGGTGTCCGTGCTGACCTGCTACGCGGCATTGGTCATGATGCACCGGCTGGCCGCCAGCATCCTCGGCGAGGACCCGGCCCGGCGGACGATCTTCTACCTGCTCGCCTTCCCCACCGGCTTCTACCTGGCCGCCGCGTACAACGAGTCGCTGTTCATCGCGCTCGCGGCGGGGTCGCTGTACGCCATGCGGCGTCGACAGTGGTGGGTCGCCGGCCTCCTCGGCGGGTTCGCCAGCGCCACCCGGCTCGCCGGGGTTCTGCTCGGCCTGGCGTTCGGGTACGAGTACCTGCGCCAGCGGGGTTTCTCGCCGCGGCGGATCCGGCTGGACGCGCTCGCCGTCGCGCTGGTGCCGGTCGGCCTGCTGCTCTACGTGCTGTACTGCTGGCGGGCGTTCGGGCAGCCGCTGTACTTCCTGCGGATGCAGGAGAACTGGTTCCGGTCCGGGTTCCAGCCGCCGTGGACCACAATTGTCGAGGTGATGCGGATGGTCGCCCACACCCACCCGCTGCTCGGCCCGACCTCGGTCCGCAACATCATCAACCTGACCACGGCGCTGGCCGTGCTGGCCATGCTGCTGGTGAGCCTGGACCGGGAGTGGGGGCTGGGCCCGCACCACGCCTACCTGGCAGTCTTCTCCGCCGGCGTGATCCTGCTGCCACTGGTCAACCCGATCGACTCGGACTACCCGCTCAGCTCGATGTGGCGCTTCGCGCTGGAGTGCGTGCCGGTCTGGCTGCTGCTGGCCAAGTTCGGCGCCAACCGGCAGTTCGACCGGGTGTACACGATGAGCGCGCTGGCCGTGCAGGGCGTGATGATCCTGACGTTCGTACAGAACCAGTTCGTGGCCTGACCCGCCGTCCTCGTGCACCGGGCGGGCGGGGCGGCGCTAGTCTCTGGGCAGTCGTGATCCGGAACGTGGAGGAACCTGAGCGCAGATGAGTAAGCAGGCGGCCGTCGTCGGCCTCGACGTGGGCGGGACCGCCACCAACGCCACCGTGCTGGACGGCACCGGGCGGTTCCTGGTCGACCGTCTGGTGGAGACGCCCAGCTGCGTGCTGGACGGGCCGGACGCGGCGATCGACGCCCTGCTGCGGGCGATGGACCACGTGCTGGAGCTGACCGGCACGCCGGCCGCGTCGGTGGTGGCGGTCGGACTGGACACGCCGGGGCCGGCGAGCGCGGACGGGGTCATCTCCTCCAAGGGCGCGACCAACTTCTCCCAGCCGGCCTGGCGCGGGTTCGACTTCCGCGGCGCGCTGGAGGCGCGACTGTCGCTGCCGGTGGTCTACAACAACGACGGCAACGCCGCCGCGCTCTACGCCCACCACGTCCACTTCGGAGCGCAGGCCGAGGAGCACTCGTCGGTCTCGGCGATCGTCGGCACCGGGCTCGGGGGCGGCGTGATCGAGGCCGGCCAGGTGGTCCGCGGGGCCGCCGGTATGGCCGGCGAGCTGGGCCACGTGCACATCCCGATGCACGGCCTGCTCGCCGACGGGCAGCCGGTGCCCGAGTGCAACTGCGGGTTCACCGGTGACGTGGAGAGTGTCGCGTCACTGACCGGGATCGAGAAAAACCTGCTGCCGTACTGGCTGACCCGCTTCCCCGGCCACGAGCTGGCCGAGGTCGGCTCGATGCGGCAGGCCGCGAGACTGGTCCGGGGGTACGGCGAGAAGGGCGACCCGCTGGCCCTGAAGATCTTCGAGCAGCAGGCGATGGCACTGGGCCGGCTGTTCACCATCGCGGCCAACTTCACCGACCCGAGCGTGTACTTCCTCGGCGGCGGCGTGGTCGAGGCGGCCCCGCACTTCCGTGAGTGGTTCCTGGCCCAGGTGCGCCAGCACACCGCGCTGCGCGAGGAGCAGGCGAAGCTGGCCAGCTTCGTGCTCGTGCCCAAGCTGGACATGGCCGGCGCCCGGGGCGCGGCGATCGCCGCGATGCAGAAGTACCACCCGGTAAATTACATCCATCGGGACTGATAGAGCGCGGGCCGGCCCGTAGAATCGCAGCGTGCCGGGGTCGCTACAGAATCGGGCCGGGCGCCCGGGCGGAGGGGACAGCGACAGCGACGTCGACCTGCCCCGGACGCAGGCCGGCGCAAACCCGCAGCATCTGCTGCTGACGCTGCTCGGCGACTACTGGTACGGCCGCGACGCGCCGCTGCCGTCGGCCGCGCTGGTGGACCTCCTGGCCGAGTTCTCGGTCAGCGGGGTGAGCGCCCGGGCGGCGCTGAGCCGGCTGGCCCGCCGCGGCCTGCTGGTGCTGTCCCGGAGCGGCCGGCGCACCTACTACGCACTCAGCCCGCGTGCCGCCGAGGTTCTCACCGAAGGCACCCGCCACATCCTGTCCTTCGGCTCGACCGAGACGCCGTGGTGGGGCCGGTGGACGGTGGCCGTGTTCTCCATCCCCGAAGGCCGGCGGGATCTGCGGCACTTGTTGCGCACCCGGCTGCGCTCGCTGGGCCTGGCATCGCTCTACGACGGAGTGTGGATCTCCCCGCACGACCGGGTCGAGCAGGTGAGCGTGGTGCTCAAGGAGCTGGGCGTGAGCAGCGCCACCGTGATGGCCGGCGAGATCGGCCCGGACAGCCCGCCCGGCGGGGACCCGCTGCGGGCGTGGGACCTGGCCGAGCTGCGCCGCCGGTACGACGAGCTGGTCCGCGACTACGCCGGCCTGCGGGCGCGGTGCCGGGCCGGCCGGATCAGCGCCGCCGAGGCGCTGGTGACCCGGACCGCACTGATGGCCGCCTGGCGCACCTTCCCCGGCCTCGACCCGGACCTGCCCCCGGAACTGCTGCCCGGGGACTGGCCGCGGGCCCGCGCCCGGCAGACCTTTGTCGAGCTGTACGACGGGCTGGCCGCGCTCGCCGAGTCGCGGGTCCGCGAGATCCTCGCCGGCCACGGGCCCGACCTGGCCCCGCTGGTGCGCAGCCACGGCACCCGGTTCGCCGGCTGACCTTACGACAGGTCCACCTCGCGCCAGGCCGCCGACGGGCCGGGCTCGGCGGTGAAGTCGTACCGGATGGCATGCCGCCCCAGCGCGACCAGGGTGGCCGACGTCGAGCCGAAGGTGCGCTCGCCGACCGGCCGCCGCACCAGCAGGGCCGCCGGGTCGGTCGGGTCGAGACCGTCGCCGGCGAGCAGGCGCAGCCAGTCGCCCCAGGCCCGCTGCGGCGGCAGCCCCGGGCGCGGGTCCGGATCGGTGGCGGCACGCAGCAGCGGCAGGAAGTGCGGCACCAGCGGATCGGCGTCGGCGTCGACACCGGCGTTCACGATGATGTGGTCGCCGGGATCCAGCTTCTGGTGCGCGACCTCGGTGCCGTCCCAGCTCCACACCTCCACCCGGTCCAAGCCGGCCCGCAGCAGGTGGAAGCGGTCGTAGCCGGCCGTCTCCGGCGGCCGGCCGGTGGTCAGCGCCGCCAGCGGCAGGCCACCGCGGCTGTGCCGTACGTCGGGCGGGATGTCCCGGGGTAGCCCGTTGAGCACGGCGGCCACGGCATGTTCCCGCGGGTCGACCGCCAACCAGGTGCCGCCCGCGACCCGGTCCCGCCCGCCGATCAGGCGTCCGGCCGGGCCGTCCCAGTACCGGCCGGGCGGATCCCACGGCCGGTCGACGAACTCATCGCGGACCGCGGCCAGCAGCAGCGGCCACGCGGCATCGGGCGCGAACCGGAGCAGGACCGTACACACACCGGACAGTCTCGCCGGTAGGGTGCCGCCGTGGCGAATCTCCTGCGCAACGTGGCGGCACGGGTCGGCCGGATGGCCAAGCGGACACCGGCCGCCGGTCCCCCGCCCGCCCAGTTCGCGCGGCGCCGGCAGGTGACCGCGTTGCGGCGGCGCCGCCTGGTCTACGCGCCGCAGCTGGACGGCCAGGCCGACCCCGGCGAGATCGTGTGGACCTGGGTGGCGTACGAGGACGACCCCCGCCAGGGCAAGGACCGCCCGGTGCTCGTGGTGGGCCGCGAGGGCCGGACCCTGTTCGGCCTGATGCTGTCCAGCCAGCGGGAGCGGGATGGACAACGGCACTGGCTCGCGCTCGGGTCCGGCGCCTGGGACCGCGAGCACCGGCCCAGCTGGGTGCGGCTGGACCGGGTGCTCACCATGCGCGAGGACGGCATCCGGCGCGAGGGCGCGGTGCTGGACCGGGCCCGGTTCGAGCGGGTGAGCCAGGTGCTGCGCGCGCGGTACGGCTGGACCTGAGTACGGCCGGACGCCCCGGCCTACGTCGGGCTGCGTAGTCGAGGTGTCGCTGCCGGGCCGACGCCGGAAAGCCGCCACGACAGCACGATTCGAGATGTCCAGTGGATGTCTCGAAGGAGATCGTGATGTTGGCAGAGATGGTCATGCACAGCCACGGCCCGTGGCATGACGGCGGCGGACCCGGATGGTGGCTGGTCTTCCCCATCCTCTTCTGGGTCATTGTCCTGTCGGTCGCCGGCTACCTCATCTACCGCGGGTCGCCCCGCCGGTCCGCGCGTACCGCCGCGGAGCACACCCTCGCCGAGCGGTACGCCCGCGGTGAGATCAGCGAGGAGGAGCTCCGGCAGCGCCGGGCGGTGCTGCGCGGCAGGCCCTGATCCCGCTGCGCGGCAGGTCCTGATCCCCCGCCGGGCGGCCGCCTCGGGTCGAGGCGGCCGCCCGGTACCGTGGACGTGGCCAGGGGCGTCCGGCGGAGGAGGTGGCGAGCGTGGACCGGTACGAGTCGATTGTGGACAAGCAGATCCGGCTGGCGCAGGAGCGCGGCGAGTTCGACAACCTGCCCGGCGCCGGGAAGCCGCTGCCCGGCCGGGGCGAGCCCGACGACGAGCTGTGGTGGGTGAAGGGCTACCTGCGCCGCGAGGGGCTGTCGGCAGAGCCACTGCTGCCCACCTCGCTGCAGCTGGCCCGGCAGGTCGAGCGGTTGCCGGAGACGGTGCGCGGGCTCGGCTCCGAGCAGCTGGTCCGCGAGGCGGTCAGCGAGCTCAACCGGCGCATCGTCGAGTACCTGCGGGCGCCGTCCGGGCCACACGTGCGGCTCGGCCCGGTCGACCCGGACAAGATCGTCCAGGACTGGCGGGCGGGCCGGAGCTAGTCGCCGAGCTGCTTGTGCCGCCGGCGCTCGGCCTTGCGGCGCTTCTCCTCCTCGGGCGAGGCCCTGCGCTTCACGCTGACCCCACCCCAGAAGGCCAGACCGCTGACCACGATCACCGGGGCTCCGCGTGCCCCGGCGCCGGACGCGCCGTGGTCGAACCCGCCCATGATCCCCAGGCCGGTGACGTGCAGGTTGGCGTCCTCAGGAACGATCACGTCGATCCCGCCCATGATGGCGAACGCGCGGATCTTGACCGTGCCGTGCCGGATGAACGCCTCCCGCAGGTCGATCGTGCCCCCGCCCCAGAAGGCCAGGCAGGTGAAAATCCGGGGCACCGCCCACCGGCCCTTGCGCTTGAACTCGCTCATCAGCGCGACCGCCCCGCTGGAGCTGGGCAGCCGGGCGATGTCGGAGTCCGGATCGGGGCTGAACGACACGGACGACTGGGTGGGTAGGTCCCGGATGATGGGCTCCAGCTCACCGTACGTCTTCGCCGCGTAGACCTTGCCCAGCCGCTCGTCGAGCTCGGTGAGGTCGATCCGCCCCTCGGCGGCCGCGTCGCGCAGCACGGCAGCGACCCGCTCCCGGTCCGCGTCTCCTGCGCGCAGCTCGCTGTGCCGCACCCGGTCGGGTAGATCCGTCATAGCCAAACTCTATGGCATGGCCGCGGTATGGCCGCTGGCCACAAAGCCCTGGTTCGGCCGCCGGGCTCGGCGAGCTGGCCAGCCCTCAGCAGGCCGGGCGCGGGCGGCACGTGCCGCGGTCACCGGGTGATCGTCGGCCGGCTCGCGCCCAGGAAGAAGATGCCCGGCAGGCCCTGGGTCTCGAAGCCGTCGCTCGGATTGCGGCGCAGTGTGGAGCTTTCGATCCGCATGGTTCCGGTGCGGTCGTTGCTGACGAAGAAGATGGCCCCGCCGCCCTCGTTGGCGTGGTTGTCCTCGATGATGCTGCCCGCGATCCGGAGCGTGAACGTGTTGCCGTCACAGTAGATCGCGCCGCCACTGCCGCCGCCCGGGGTGCCGCTGCGGGCCGGGTTCGCACCCCGGCCAACCGCGTCGTTGTCCCGGAACACGCTGTTGAGCACCACCCAGGAGACGCCGATGCTGCTCAGCGCTCCCCCGTTCGAGCACGACCCCTTCTCGAAGGTGCTGTCCACGATGTAGACCGGCTTGTCCTGGTACTGGTCGAGGACGCGGATCGCGGCGCCGCCGAGGTCCGGGCCGGTCCGGTCGCACCGGTTGCCGACGAACCGCGAGTTGACCACCTTGAACCGTCCACCGCGGACGAAGATGGCTCCCCCGCCGCCGCCGTCGGTGTCGTCGCCGGTGGAGTTGCCGTTGGCGAAGGTGAGGTTCTGCACGGTCAGCTGCGGCTCGGCCTGGTCGTTGCAGTGCGAGGTGGTCCAGCCCTGGGCCCGGTCGCAGGTGTTCATGTAGAGGATGCGGTGCCGCCCGCCGCCGCTGAGGGTCACCTTGCCGCCGCCGTCGAGCACGATGCGCGGCCCGTTGGCGTTCTTCACCTTGGCGGTCTGGGTCATGGTGATGGTCACCGGGTCCGGCCCGCAGTCGAACGTGATGATCCCGCCGGCGGCGACCGCCGCGACGACCGCCTTCGAGGTACAGCTCGCCGGCGTGCCGTTGCCGATCACCCGGGTCGGCCGGGAGGTGTCCACCGCGCGCGCCTCGGCCGGGACGGCGGCCTTGCCGGCCGGGTTGCCGGCGCGCAGGATCGGGGCCGGCGGCCGCGTCGTGGGCGCCGCACCCAGGTGCGCAGTGCCACGGGGCTCGGTCGCCGGGCTCGGCGGCGCGCTTGCCGGGACGGACGCGGGCGGGTCGCTGGCACCACCGGCCGAACCGGCGCCGGGCGCGGCCGGCCCGCCACAGCCGGCGGCCAGCGCGGCGGCAAGCCCCATCGCGAACACGACCGGCCTGGATATCACGCGCACGGCCAGATGCTAGGCCAACCATGCGTGCCGGAGGTGCCCGCCGGGCTCAGTCCGGCAGCAGCGGAACGGCCGGGTCGAGCTCCCGGCCGAGCAGGACGGCGCGGGTGACCGCCCGCGCGCCGAACCGGTCCCGCACCGCGTCGAGCGCGCGGTCGAGCGAGTCGTCGTCGTCGCCGTCGAACGGCAGCACCAGCTGCACGGCGTCCTCGTCGAGCCCGGTGAGCGCGATGCCGAGCCGGGTCAGCCCACGGGCCTCGATCAACGGCTGCACGCTGGCCAGCAGCTGCCGCGCGGTGGCCAGGATGGCCTGCGTGTCCGCAGTGGACCGGCGCATGGTGTGCGAGCGGGTGGCATGGGAGAAGTCACCGAACCGCAGCCGCAGCACCACCGTCCGGCACATCCGCCCGGCGGCGCGCAGCCGGCGGCTGACCCGGTCGACCAGGCCGACCAGGACCCGCTCCAGGTCTCCGGGCGGGCGCGGCCCGCGCCCCAGCGCCTGCTGCGAGCCGATGGACCGGCGGCGCTGGCCGGTCTGCACCCGGCGGGGATCGTGGTTGTGGGCCAGGGCGTGCAGGTGCCGGCCGGCCGCCACGCCGAGCATGGAGACCAGCGCCGCCTCACCGATCCGGGCCACCTGGCCGACCGTCCGGATGCCGCGCTCGCGCAGCTTGCCGGCGGTCACCGGGCCGACCCCCCAGAGCCGCTCGACCGGCAGCGGGTGCAGGAAGGCCAGCTCCTCGCCCGGCGGCACGACCAGCAGCCCGTCCGGCTTCGCCACGCCGCTGGCCACCTTGGCCAGGAACTTGGTGCGCGCCACCCCCACCGTGATCGGCAGGCCGACCCGCTCGCGGACCTCCCGGCGCAGCCGCGCCGCGATCTCGGCCGGCGTGCCGGAGACCCGGCGCAGCCCGCCCACGTCGAGGAACGCCTCGTCGATGGAGAGCCCCTCCACCAGTGGCGTGGTGTCGCGGAACACCTCGAAGACCTGCTTGCTCGCCGCCGCGTACGCGGACATCCGCGGCGGGACCACGACCGCGTCCGGGCACAGCCGGCGGGCCTGGGCGCCGCCCATCGCGGTCCGGACGCCGTACGCCTTGGCCTCGTAGCTGCAGGCGAGCACCACGCCGCCGCCGACCAGCACCGGCCGGCCCCGCAGCCGCGGGTCATCCCGCTGCTCGACCGACGCGTAGAAGGCGTCGAGGTCGGCGTGCAGGATCGTGGCGTCCGACACGAACATATGTTCGCATCATGCCGTCGTCCCGAGCCAGGCCAGCACCTGCTGGATCTTGGCGTCCCAGTACGCCCAGTCGTGGCCGCCCGGCCCCAGCTCGACGGTCAACGGGATCCCCTTGCCGAGGCAGGCGTCTTGGAAGCGCAGGTTCTCCTCGTAGAGGAAGTCCTCCGTGCCGCACGCCAGGTAGAGCCGCGGGAGGGCGGCCGCGTCGGCCTGGTCGACCAGCCACAGCAGGTCGTCGGCGGTGCCGGCGATCGGGCGGCCGCCGAAGACCCGCCCGATCACCTGGTCTTGCGGCACGCGGCTGGCCAGGTCGAGCGCGCCGGACAGGCTCGCCGCCGCGGCGAACCGCTCCGGCTGGCGCAGCGCCCATTTGAACGCGCCGTACCCGCCCATGGACAGGCCCGCGACGAAGGTGTCCTCGCGCCGCTGGGACAGCCGGAAGAAGCCGCCGACGATCTGCGGCAGCTCCTCGGACAGGAAGGTCCAGTAACGGTGGCCGCCTGCCTCGTCGGTGTAGAAGCTGCGATGGACCTGCGGCATCACCACGGCGAGCCCGAGCGGGGCGACGTACCGCTCGATCGAGGTCCGCCGGGTCCAGGTGGTGTCGTCGTCGCTGAGACCGTGCAGCAGGTACAGCGTCGGCGGCTCGGCCCGGGCGGTGCCGGCCATGCCGATCTGCCCTACTGTCTGCTGTGGAAGGATGACGGTCATCGAGGTGCTCAGGCCGAGCACCTCGGAGAAGAAGTCACACCGCAGCAGCGCCACGGGTCAGCCTCCCGGCGGCGGGGCAGCGGCCGGGCCACGCCCCGCGCGCCCCCCCAAAAAAACCCCGCGTGGAGAACCG
>JADGHA010000099.1 GCA_019689695.1 Micromonosporaceae bacterium
GTGTACCCCTAAATACCAGGACATGTCCCTTTTATCGGGGGGCACAACTGCAAGATCGCGGGGAGGGGAGGGCGCGGGGAGGGGAGGGCTAGGCTCGCACGGTCGGGGTGTCCACCAGGTGCTCGGCGATGAACCACGTCTGCAGCTCGTTGGTCCGGATCACATTCGACACCAGCAGGTCGTTGCTGCCGTCGTCGCCGGCCTCCGCGAGCCGGGTCGCCGCGTCGTGGGCGTCGGTCAGGATGATCTCATGCGCCTCGAGGAGCCGGGACAGCATCGCCGGCACCTCCTCGGCCCCGTTCGGCGGGCGGGGCACCCGGGTCATCTCAGCCACGTGGCGCGGATCGCCGACCGCGATGCCGCCCAGCGTCTGGACGCGCTCCGCGATCATGTCGATGAGCTCGAGTTGCTCACCGGCGTGCTTGTCCAGCAGCAGGTGCAGCTGGTAGAAGGTCGGCCCACGCATCAGCCAGTGGTGCTTCTTGTAGAGGGAGTACAGGATCTGGGAGTCGGCGAGAATCATGTTCAGCCGCTGGCACGAGTACATCCGGCTGTCGTACGACAGGGCGACCGGGAGCTGGCGGACGGTGCCGAACCCCTGGATCTCCCGGCCGTGCTGGTGCAGCATCGGCTGGCTGTCTGACCGTTCCTTCTGCTGTGTCATCTGTCTGTCTCCAATGGATCGTCGGCCTTGCCGTGCCGGTGTCACCGCCGCAGGAGGACCGGTCCGGCGTCGATGCGGGTGCGGAACAGCGCGTACGGCCTGCGCCGCAGGTCTTTCCCCTGCTGGAAGCTGCTCTGCCGGTGCAGTTGGTTGGCGGTGACGTACAGGTGCCCGTCGGTGGCCACCGACAGGGTGTCCGGCCAGAGCAGCTGCGAGTCGTGCACCACCGTCTCGTACTCACCGTCGGGCCGTCGCCGCAGCACGGCGTTGTGCTCGTACGAGGTGAGGTAGAGCCGCCCGGCGTCGTCGCTTTCCAGCCCGTCCGAGCCGCCGCCCTTGTCACCCTCGTCGATGACGGTCGCGGCCACCTCCTCGTCGGGCAGCGACCGGTCGGCGAGCGCGTCGGTGGACACGCTGTACCAGCGGCGGGACGCCAGCGCGCAGTAGTACAGCCGCCGGCCGTCGGCGGAGATCGCGATACCGTCGGAGCCCATCCCGATCGGCTTGGCGGTGTGCTCGTCCGGCCGTCGCAGCAGCGGCTGCCCCTCCACGACCGGCTGGAACTCGTGCAACGGCTCGGCCTTGGTCGAGGGGTGGTCGTGCAGGCGCCGCCAGGACTCGCCGCTGGCCAGGTCCACCACGATGATGCCGTTCGGTCCGGAGTCGGAGGAGTCGGTGATGTACGCCAGCCCCGCCTCGCCCCGGCGCAGGTCGAACCGCACGTCGTTGAGGTACGTCGTGGGCAGCGCCACCTCGGTCGGGAACGTGATCACCTGGGCGACGGTGTCCGTGTCCAGGTCCACCCGTACCAGCTTCGGCCCGCCCGGCCTGGTCGGCTGGAACCGTGGGCTGCCCGTGTCGAGCACCCAGAGCCGGTCGGCCGGATCCACCACGATGCTCTGCACCGAGACGAACGCCTGCGCGTCGTCGTCGCTGGCCGGCGAGTTCCACCGCTGGTCCGGGTACGGCACCTCCTGCCCGTCGCGCAGCTCGGCCACGGTGGCCGGCACCTCGTCGCCCCACTTCGGGAAGTTGACGAAGATGCGCCCGCGGTGCGAGACGCTCACCCCGGTCGGCATCGGCCCGGTGAAGGTGTGCACCAACTCGATGTCGCCGACCGGCTCCTCGTCCACCAGACCACTCACGCGAACACCCCCGGATGCTCTGGGCTACTGCTCACGTTTTCCCGTTGGGCCGGCCATCAAACCGCGTACGCCGCGTAGCCGGGCGTTCATGGTGTGTTCGCCCAACTGGGCGCCAACCACGAGACAACGGCTTACGCTGGCACGGCGTGAGCCAGCACCCGCCCGGTCGCCGGATCCGGCCGTACTGGGCCGACCTCGCTCTGGTCGCCGTCGTCGCCGGCGCGGCGCTGCGGCTCTGGCGCTGGGCCGCCGACTGGCCGCTGTGGCTGGACGAGGAGATGATCTCCATGAATCTCCGCGACCGCGGCTACGCCCAGCTGACCGGGCAGCTCGACAACAACCAGAGCGCGCCGCTCGGCTGGCTGTGGCTGCAGCGGACGGTGGTCGACCTCGTTGGCACCGGCGAGCGCGCGCTGCGCCTGGCGCCCCTGCTGTTCGGCATCGGCGCGCTGGTCGTCGCCTGGCTGCTCGGCCGCCGCTTCCTGGGGCCCGTCGGAACGCTGGCGCTGGTCGGGTTCTGCGCGGTCAACGAAGCGTTCGTCCGGTACTCCACCGAGGTCAAGCACTACAGCGCGGACGCGTTCAGCGTCCTGGCCCTGCTCGGGCTCGCCGGCTGGGTGGTCGAGCGGCCGACCCTGCGCCGCGCCGGCACCTGGTGGGCGGTGGCCGCCGTGGCCAGCTGGTTCAGCATGGGCGCGGTGCTGGCGACACCCGGGTTGGCGCTGGTCCTGCTCGCGACCGCGTGGTGGCCCCGGCGGTGGGCCCGCGCCCGCGACGTGGCCCTGCCCGGCGCCGCCTGGCTCGCCTCCTTCGCCGCGCAATACCAGCTGTCCCTGCGCTTTACGGCCGGCAACGACTACCTGACCGCCTTCTGGCAGGGCCTGGGGTACCCGCCGCGCTCCGGCCCGCTCGCCGTGGCGCGGTGGCTGCTGCACCGGCCGGCGGCGCTCGCCGCCGACCCGCTGCACCTGGATGCCGGCCTCCCCGGCGAGCTTGCGCCGAAGCTCCTCGGCGGCCTGTTCTGGCTGCTCGTCGCCGCCGGCCTGGCCATCGCTGTCCGGCGGCGCCGTGCCTACGGCCTGCTGCTGGCCGCCCCGCCGGTCTCCGCCCTGGCCCTCGCCATGCTGCGGGTCGTGCCGCTCGCGCTGCGGCTGGCACTGTGGATGGTTCCGGCGCTGTTCGTCGCCGCAGCCGTGGCGGTGGACGCCGCCGCCCGGCTGCTGGCATCGCGGTACCGGCGGGTATCGCTCGCCGTGGCCGGGTCTGCTGCCCTGCGCGACCGCCCCGCGTTCGCCGCGGTCGCGGCGGTCGGGGCGCTCGTCCCGCTCGTCGGGTTGGTGCCGCTGGGCACCTCGGCGGTCGAGTCCACCGCTGCCTACCCCGCCGTCGACGACCGGGCCGCGGTCACCTGGATGCGCACCGCACACCGGCCCGGCGACCTGGTGCTGGCGGTCGGTTCGGCGACCAGGGCGTTCCAGTGGTACGACCCGGACGGGCAGCTGCGGCCGCTGCGGATGGTCCTGCCCACGCCGCCGGGCCAAGCCTGCGACCCCGCCGGCCTGGTCACCGCAGTCGAGGGGTACCGGCGGGTCATCGCGTACAGCGGGATCCGCGCCTCCTCGTACCGGAACGCGCCCCAGGTGCTCGCCCGCCGGCTCGGCGAGCTGGGCCGGGTGATGGAGCAGCGCAGGTTCGGCGGTGGCGACAGCATCGCGTACGTCGTGCAGCTGCGCGATCCGCGTCCGTCACCGGCACCCGGCGGCCCGTGCCTCACGGCCAAATAGGTGTCGAGGCCGGGCGGGCTGGTTCGGCCAATGATGCGGGGCGGGCCGGGTCGGCCGGTGAGGGCGGAGCGGCTAGGCTGGCACCCGAACTTTCGGCCGTAGTGAAATGGGCATCACCCAGGATTTTGGCTCCTGTATTCCAGGTTCGAGTCCTGGCGGCCGAGCTGTTGGAGAAAGTCCGATTCACGGGAAACTGTGAGCTATCAGACGATCGGACGGCAAGGCGAGGGTCGGCGGCAGTCCCACCCGGAGCGCGCCGATAGCATCGGGTCGCAGGCGTCAGCAGCCCGGACGGGAGTGCGATCGTGAGCAAGCCCCGGCAGGAAGGTCCTTCCCTCGCCGCGCCAGGCGGGTCCGACCAGACCGGCCCGCGCACTGTGGTGGTCCTCGCCGCGGGTGAGGGGAAACGGATGAAGTCCGCGCTGCCGAAGGTGCTGCATCCGCTGCTCGGGCGCACCCTGGTCGGGCACGTGCTGGCGGCGGCCGAGCCGCTGGGCGCGCGGCGGACACTCGTGGTCGTCGGCCACGGCGCGGACCAGGTCGAAGCGCACCTTGCCGAGATCGCCCCGGACGCCCGCACCGTCCGGCAGGCGCAGCAGCGCGGCACCGGGCACGCGGTGCGGACCGCGCTGGAGGCCGAGCCGGAGGCGGCCACGGGCACCGTGGTGGTGCTGAACGGGGATGTCCCACTGCTGCGCCCGGAAACGATTGCCGCGCTGGTGGCAACGCACGAGGCGGGCGGCTGCGCCGCCACCGTGCTCTCCGCGCGGGTGCCCGATCCCACCGGCCTCGGCCGGATCATCCGGACCGCCGGCGGCGCGCTGGAACGCATCGTGGAGGAGCGCGACGCCTCGCCGGAGCAGCGGGAGATCACCGAGATCAACGCCGGGGTGTACGCCTTCGACGGGGGGCCGCTGCGGAACGCGCTGGAGAAGCTCTCCACCGACAACGACCAAGGCGAGGAGTACCTGACCGACGTGCTGGGGCTGCTCGCCGCGGCCGGTCATCCCGTCGCCGTGCACGCCGCCGGCGACCCGGTCGAGGCGCTGGGCTGCAACGACCGGGCTGAGCTGGCGGTGCTGCGGGCCTGCCTGCGGGACCGGATCAACGAGCACTGGATGCGCACCGGGGTGACCATCCTGGATCCGGCCACCACCTGGATCGACGTGACAGTCAGCCTGCGGCCGGATGCGGTGGTCGACCAGAACACCCAACTGCGCGGGTTCAGCGAGGTGGGCGAGGGGGCGACCGTCGGCCCGGATGTCACGCTGGTCGACACCGTGGTCGGCCCGGGCGCGAGCGTGCTGCGCAGCCACGCGGTGCGGGCGGAGGTTGGGCCCGGGGCCAGCGTCGGGCCGTACGCGTACCTGCGGCCGGGCACCCGGCTGGCCGGCAAGGCGAAGATCGGCACGTTCGTGGAGACGAAGAACGCCGAGATCGGCGAGGGGACCAAGGTTCCGCACCTGTCGTACGTCGGCGACGCCACCATCGGGGAGCACTCGAACATCGGGGCGGCGACCGTGTTCGTCAACTACGACGGGGTCGCCAAGCACCGGACAGTCATCGGCAGCCACGCCCGTACCGGGGCGGACAACATGTTCGTGGCGCCGGTAGAGGTCGGCGACGGCGCCTACACCGCGGCCGGCAGCGTCATCACTGAGGATGTCCCGCCGGGTGCGCTCGGCATCGCGCGTAGCCAGCAGCGCAACGTGGACGGCTGGGTCGAGCGCAAGCGGCCGGGCACCCCCGCCGCCGAGGCGGCGCGGCGGGCCGGAGCGGCGCACCGGGCCGAGGCGGCGCGGCAGAGCGGAGAGGCGGCTGGCGGAGACGCCGGGTAGCCCGCGCTGCGCGCGGGGCTGGGATGCGGTGAGCGGGCGGTGAGTACGCCTGAACGCCTGGTCACCGGCGCCGGGTGAGGGCTGCCACTTTGCCGGTTCCCCCTGGCCAGTGGCCGGGTCCGGGAGGCAGACTCGGCTGGCGCCCGGGATACTGGACCCGGGCGGACAAGTCAGCGATCGGCGCTAGGGGGCTGGCGAGGCAATGGGCAGCATCGTCGCGGAGAACCGCAAGACCATGATGCTCTTCTCCGGGCGGGCGTTCCCCGAGCTGGCTGAAGAGATCGGCGGCGTGCTCGGCATCGCCCCGACGCCGGCGGACGCGTACGACTTCGCTTCCGGGGAGATCTTCGTCCGGTTCAAGGAGTCGGTCCGCGGATCGGACGCATTCGTCGTGCAGTCCATGGTCCAGCCGGTGAACAAGTGGCTGGTGGAAGCGCTGATCATGGTGGACGCGCTCAAGCGCGGGTCGGCCAAGCGGATCACCGTCGTGCTGCCGTTCTACCCGTACGCGCGGCAGGACAAGAAGCACCGCGGCCGTGAGCCGATCTCGGCGCGCCTGGTGGCCGACCTGTTCGCCACCGCCGGCGCGGACCGGATCCTCACCGTGGACCTGCACACCGCGCAGATCCAGGGCTTCTTCGACGGGCCGGTGGACCACCTGTTCGCGATGGACACCCTCGCCTCGTACGTGGAGAGCCGGTACGCCGGGCGGCCGATGACCGTGGTGGCGCCGGACTCCGGCCGGGTCCGGGTGGCCGAGCGGTGGACCGACCGGCTGGGTGGGTGCCCGCTGGCGTTCATCCACAAGACCCGCGACCCGCTCAAGCCGAACCACGTGGTGGCCAACCGGGTGGTCGGCGACGTGGAGGACCGGATCTGCCTGGTGGTCGACGACATGATCGACACGGGCAGCACCATCCTGCGGGCGGCCGACATCCTGCACGAGTCGGGTGCGGCGGAGGTGATCGTGGCGGCCACCCACGCGGTGCTCAGCGACCCGGCGACCGAGCGGCTGAAGAACAGCCGGATCACCGAGGTGGTCGTGACCAACACGCTCCCGCTGCCGCCGGAGAAGCGCCTCGACAAGATCACCCAGCTGTCCATCGCGCCGCTGCTGGCCCGCGCCATCCGCGAGGTGTTCGACGACGGCTCGGTGACCACCCTGTTTGGCGGATTGAGCTAGCCAGGTCACCCGGTGCAGGGCGGAGCCGGCGGCTCGGGTAGGCTTAGCCGGTTGCCACGGCGAGGGTGCCCGGCGCGCTGCGGCTGGACGCGGCCGCGCTGTTCGGAGGCACCGTGATCGGCGCGGTGCCCGGGCAGTGCGCTCACCGGCCGGCGAGCTGAGCCGGCCCGGCGAGGCTTGACGGACGCCCTCTGCCCGGCACCGCCGACGCCCGATGCAGCCCGACGAGCCGCCAGGAGTACTTCCGTGTCCGAGGTAAAGATCACCGCCGAGCCCCGCACCGAGTTCGGCAAGGGAGGGGCCCGCCGCACCCGCCGGGCCGGGAAGGTGCCCGCCGTGCTCTACGGCCACGGCGAGAAGCCGAAGCACATCGCGCTGCCCGCGCGCGAGTTCGCCGCCGCGATCCGGCACGGCGGAGCCAACCAGCTGTTCAACATCGAGATCAGCGACGGCACCAGCGCGCTGGCGCTGCCCAAGGCGATCCAGCGGGACCCGATCAAGGACGTCATGGAGCACGTCGACCTGCTGATCGTGCGCCGCGGCGAGAAGGTCACCGTCGAGGTGCCGGTGCAGCTGACCGGTGAGGCGGCGCCGGGCACCCTGGTGGTCCAGGAGCACAACACCCTGTCGGTGACCGCGGACGCGACCCGGCTGCCGGAGCACCTGGAGGTTTCGGTCGAGGGCCTCGAGGCGGGCAGCCACGTGACCGCCGGCCAGGTGAGCCTGCCGTCGGGCGTCGAGCTGGTCGCCGACCCCGAGCTGGTCATCGCGGTGGTGTCCGTGCCGACCACGGCGGACCTCGAGGAGCCGGCCCCGGCTGCGGAGGAGGAGGAGGCTGCCGAGGCCGCCGAGACCGCCGAGTCCGGCGCCCCGGCGGAAGAGTCCGCCTGACCTCGCGGAGGCGGGATGTCCGAAGGGGCTGCGCCGACCGGGCCGGGGGAGGCAAGTCGAGCCGAGACGCCCGATCCGGCCAGCCCCTGGCTCGTGGTCGGGCTGGGCAACCCGGGCAGGGAGTACGCGGGCAACCGGCACAACGTCGGTTTCCGGGTGGTGGACCTGCTGGCCGACCGGATCGGGATCACGTTCAGCCGGCACCGCAAGGCGGTTGCCGCGGTCGGCGAGGGGCGGCTGGGGGTCGGCGTGGAGGTGCCGCGGCTGGTACTGGCGAAGCCGCTGACCTACATGAACCTCTCCGGCGGCCCGGTGGCGGCGCTGTGCCGGTTCTACCGGGTGCCCCCCGGCCGGATGCTCGCCGTGCACGACGAGCTCGACCTGCCGTACGGCCAGCTGCGGGCCAAGCGCGGCGGCGGCGAGGGTGGCCACAACGGGCTACGGTCGATCTCCCGTTCGCTGTCCACCAAGGACTATCTGCGGGTGCGGTTCGGGATCGGTCGCCCGCCCGGCCGGCAGGACCCGGCCGACTACGTGCTGTCCGACTTCTCCGCCGCCGAGCGCAAGGACCTGGATTACCTGGTCGACCGGGCGGCCGATCTGGTTGAGGCAGTGCTCACCCGGGGCCTGGAGTGGGCGCAGAACGCGTACCACGCGCGATGAGCTCCGGTAATCTTCGGCGACGTGGGGGTAGGCAGCCAGACGGGAGCACACCGGATGGCCGCGCCGCCGGTGGCCGACGCGGCGTTCGCCCGCTGGCTCGCCGGTCGCGCCGGTGAACTGCTGCTCCGGCTACGCCAGGAGCGCGGTTTCGACGACCCGGCCGGGCTGCGGGCCGAGGGCGACAAGTGCGCACACGACCTGCTCCTCGCCGAGCTGTCCCGGTGGCGGGCGGACGACGCGGTGCTCTCCGAGGAGGGCGCGCGCAACGACCCGGCCCGGTTGGGTGCGGCGCGGGTGTGGATCGTCGATCCGCTGGACGGCACCCGGGAGTTCAGTGAGGAGGGCCGCGCCGACTGGGCGGTGCATGTCGCCCTGTGGTCGCGCAGCGCGGTCACGCCGCACCGGCTGGCGGCCGGGGCGGTGGCGCTGCCCGCGCAGCACCGGGTGCTCGGCACCGACCGGCCGCCGGCGTATCCACCGCTGACGCCGTCGGCCGCGACCGGGGGCCCGCTGCGGATCGCCACCAGCCGCACGCGGCCGCCGGCCTTCGTGGCGGCGCTCGCCGCCGACCTCGGCGCCGAGCTGGTGCCGATGGGCTCGGCCGGGGCGAAGGTGGTCGCAGTGGTCGGCGGCGAGGTGGATGCGTACATCCACGCGGGCGGGCAGTACGAGTGGGACTCGGCCGCACCGGTGGCTGTGGCCACCGCCACCGGGCTGCACGCTTCCCGAATCGATGGATCCGCGCTGGAATACAACCAACCGGATCCACGGTTGCCGGACCTGGTGGTGTGTCGAAAGGACCTCGCCCCCCGGCTGCTGGCAGCCCTGCGACCTCGTTTGGAGTCCGAATGAGCCAGCCCGCGGCGTACCGCGTGACCCACCTGGATGCCCTGGAGAGCGAGAGCATCTTCATCATCCGCGAGGTGGTGGCCGAGTTCGAGCGGCCGGTCATGCTCTTCTCCGGCGGCAAGGACTCGGTCGTGATGCTGCGGCTGGCCGAGAAGGCGTTCGCACCGGCCCGCATCCCGTTCCCGGTGATGCACGTGGACACCGGCCACAACTTCCCCGAGGTGATCGAGTTCCGCGACGCCCGGACCGCTGAGCTGGGCCTGCACCTGGTGGTGGCGAGCGTGCCCGAGGCGCTCGACGCCGGCCTGGTCCAGGAGCCGGCCGACGGGTCGCGCAACCGCATCCAGACCCCGGTGCTGCTGGACGCGGTGGAGAAGTACCGCTTCGACGCGCTGTTCGGCGGCGCGCGCCGGGACGAGGAGAAGGCCCGGGCCAAGGAGCGGGTGTTCAGCTTCCGCGACGAGTTCGGCCAGTGGGACCCGCGCAACCAGCGCCCGGAGCTGTGGTCGCTGTACAACTCGCGGATCCACCCGGGCGAGTCGATCCGCGTCTTCCCGCTGTCCAACTGGACCGAGCTGGATGTCTGGCACTACATCGCCCGGGAGGGCCTGGCCCTGCCGTCGATCTACTACGCGCACGACCGGGAGGTGGTCGAGCGCGACGGCATGCTGTACGCGGTCAACGAGTTCCTCCGGCCGCGCGACGGGGAGACACCGTTCACCGCCCGGGTGCGTTACCGCACGGTCGGTGACGCCACCTGTACCGCCGCGGTCCGCTCTGAGGCGGACACCCCGGAGAAGGTGATCGAGGAAGTGGCCGCGACCCGGATCACCGAGCGCGGGGCGACCCGCGGCGATGACCGCGTCAGCGAGGCCTCGATGGAGGACCGCAAGCGGGAGGGGTACTTCTGATGACCCAGGTGATCGAGCCGGAGGTGTCCCGGATGGACCTGCTCCGGTTCGCCACCGCCGGCAGCGTCGACGACGGCAAGTCCACCCTGATCGGGCGGCTGCTCTACGACACCAAGGCGCTGTTCACCGACCAGCTGGAGGCGGTGCAGGCGGTCAGCGCCGCGCGCGGGGACGAGTACACGAACCTGGCCCTGCTCACCGACGGCCTGCGGGCGGAGCGGGAGCAGGGGATCACCATCGACGTGGCGTACCGGTACTTCGCCACGCCGCGGCGGAAGTTCATCATCGCCGACACCCCCGGGCACATCCAGTACACCCGGAACATGGTCACCGGCGCGTCCACCGCCGACCTGGCGCTGATCCTGGTCGACGCGCGCAAGGGTCTGGTCGAGCAGTCCCGCCGGCACGCGTTCTTGTGCTCGCTGCTGCGAGTACCGCACCTGGTCCTCTGCGTGAACAAGATGGACCTGGTCGACTGGTCGCAAGAGGTCTTCGAGCGGATCGCCGACGAGTTCTGCTTGTTCGCGGCGAAGCTGGATGTCCCCGACCTGTCGGTCATCCCGATCTCCGCGCTGCACGGCGACAACATCGCCGAGCGGTCCGCCAACATGCCCTGGTACCAGGGGCCGTCGCTGCTGCACCACCTGGAGCACCTGCACATCGCGTCGGACCGCAACCTGGTGGACGTCCGCTTCCCGGTGCAGTACGTGATCCGGCCGCAGTCCACTGTGGTGCGTGACTTCCGGGGCTACGCCGGTCAGGTGGCCGGCGGCGTGCTCAAGCCGGGCGACGAGGTGATGGTGCTGCCGTCCGGCTTCACCACGCGGATCACGTCGATCTCCACCGCCGACGGGGAGGTGGAGGAGGCCTTCCCGCCGATGTCGGTGACCATCCGCCTCGCCGACGAGCTGGACGTGTCGCGCGGCGACATGATCTGCCGGCCGCACAACGCCCCGGCCGTGGCGCAGGACATCGAGGCGATGGTGTGCTGGATGGACGAGACCCGCCCGCTTCGGGTGGGCGGCAAGTACGCCATCAAGCACACCACCCGGTCGGCCCGGGCGGCCATCCGCGAGCTGCACTACCGGCTGGACGTCAACTCGCTGCACCGCGACGAGGGGGCCACCGAGCTGGCGCTGAACGAGATCGGCCGGATCCGGCTGCGCACCACCGTGCCGCTGCTGTGCGACGAGTACCGGCGCAACCGCACCACGGGCGGTTTCATCATCATCGACGAGCAGACCAACCGCACCGTCGGCGCCGCCATGATCCTCGAAGCCTCCTGACCCCCCCTTCCCCTCTCACTTATACAA
>JADGHA010000100.1 GCA_019689695.1 Micromonosporaceae bacterium
TACCTCCCGCCACCGGACTGACCCACCGCCCACCGTCCTAGCGTGCCGGTGACCAGGCCCGCGCCGTACTGTGGTATCCGCCGGAATGGATCACCATGATGCCGGTGTTGGCCGGGTTGCGGAGTATCGTTTGCCAGATCAGGAGGAGGTCCGAACCGGTGCTCGACCCGCACGAGTTGTACCAGGTCGCCGACGACCTGCCCGACCTGGGCAGGCCAGTGCTGATCCAGGCGCTCACCGGGTTCGTGGACGCCGGCGCCGCCACCCGGCTGGCCCGCGAGCACCTGCTGAGCACCCTCGAGTCCCGGCCGGTGGCCACCTTCGACGTGGATCGGCTGCTGGACTACCGGTCCCGCCGCCCGGTCATGATCTTTGTCGAGGACCACTGGGAGGCGTACGACGAGCCGCAGCTCGCCCTGCACCTGGTGCGCGACGACGTCGGCACCCCGTTCCTGCTGCTCGCCGGCCCCGAGCCGGACCTGCAGTGGGAGCGGTTCACCGCGGCCATGCTGGAGCTGATCGAGCGGCTCGGCGTCCGCCTGACCATCGGGCTGAACGCGATCCCGATGGCCGTCCCGCACACCCGCCCGACCGGGCTCACCGCGCACGCCACCCGGCGCGAGCTGATCAGCGGGTACGAGCCGTGGCTGCAGCGGGTGCAGGTGCCGGGTAGCGCCGGCCACCTGCTGGAGTACCGGCTCGGCCAGCACGGCCGGGACGCCATGGGCTTCGCCGTTCACGTGCCGCACTACCTGGCCCAGGCGGAGTACCCGGCCGCCGCCGAGCTGCTGCTCACCTCGGTCTCCCGGGCCACCGGCCTGCTGCTGCCCACCGAGCGGCTGCGCGCGGCGGCGGAGGCGGTCCGCGAGGACGTGGACAAGCAGATCGCCGAGACCGAGGAGGCGCGGGCCGTCGTGCGCGCGCTCGAGCAGCAGTACGACGCGTTCATCCGCGGCCGGCAGAGCACCACCCTGCTGGCCGGGGAGAGCGGGCCGCTGCCCACCGCCGACGAGCTGGGCGCGGAGCTGGAACGCTTCCTGGCCGAGCACACCAAGCCGAGCGACCAGTAACCCGCTCGCCACCGGCGGGCGGCCAAGCCAGGATCGGGCCATGGCGGCACCATGGATGCTCGACGAGCTGGCGCACGCGGGTCCGGAGCACCTCGATCCGGCGTTCGTCGCCGGGTACGACCGCAAGCAGGGCTACCCCGACTTCACCGAGGACGTGGCCGTCCTGCGCGCGCACGGGCTGACCAAGGAGTCCACAGTGGTCGACCTGGGCGCCGGCAGCGGGCGCTTCGCGCTGGCCGCCGCCGCCGAGTTCGGCCGCGTCATCGCGGTGGACGTCTCACCCGCGATGCTCGACGTGCTCCGTTCCCGGACGGCACTGTGCAACGTAGAGTACGTCCGGGCCGGGTTCCTGAGCTACGAGCACGCTGGACAGCCGGCGGACGCGGTCTACACCCGTAACGCGCTGCACCAGCTACCCGACTTCTGGAAGGCGGTCGCACTCGACCGGATCGCCCGGATCCTCCGGCCCGGTGGCATCCTGCGCGTGCACGACCTCATCTACGACTTCACCCCCGCCGAGGCAGACGAGGTCTTCGGGCGATGGCTTGCCGGCGCCGCCACCGACCCCGCCGAGGGGTACACGGCCGAGGACTACGCGGAACACATCCGTACGGAGCACAGCACGTTCCGGTGGCTGTTCGAGCCGATGCTGGAGGTTGCCGGCTTCGAGGTGGTGACCGCCGAGTTCCGCTCCTCCGTCTACGGCGCCTACACCTGCGTCAAGCGCTGACCCGGCGCCCGTCCGCGGGCTGACCCGGCGCCCGTCCGCGGGCCCGGCGCGCGTTGCAGGCCGGCGCGCGTTGCAGGCCGGCGTGCGTTGCAGGCCGGCGCGCTTTGCGGGCCGGCGATCGGGTACGCGCCGCGCATGCTCCCGGACGAGCTGGCCCGGGCGATCGCCGGCCGCCCGCACTGGAAGGCCAGTGACGGCTCCGCGGTGTACGCGCCGCCGCGGGCCGGCTACGTCGTCCGGGTACGCCAGACCTACCAGCCGACCCGGAGCGCGGAACGGTGGCACGCGGCCCTCATCGTCCGGGGCGCGGCGGTGCGGGCGGCGACCCAGTTCTCCGCGGCGGCGGCGGTCAGCTGGGCCGAGCAGGTACGACTCCACCGGTAGTGCTCTCGCGCGTGCAGTTGGTACCGTCCGAGGCGGCGCTGCTGCAGACGGGTGGATGGGACCATGGCCGCCGCGATCCAATTACTCACCGTCTTGGTGCTGGTCGTCGTAGGCCTGCTGGTGCCAGAGTGGGCCCCGGCCGGTACCGCGTTCGGTGTCCGGGTCCCGCCGGAGCGGGTCACCGCCCCGGTCGTGCTGGCCTGGCGCCGGGCGTACCGGACGGGCGTGCTCGCGCTCGGCCTGCTCGCCGCGACCGTCTCGGCCGGGGCCGCCGCCGGCCGGCTGCCCGTCCTCGCGGTGCTCGCCACCGTTGGCCTGGCCCTCTCCTACTACCTGCTCTACTACCTGGCCCACCGGGCGGTGCGCGCGGCCAAGGCCGAGCAGAACTGGTACGCCGACCGACGGCAGGCGATCGCGGCGGACACCTCCCTGCGGACGGATCCGGTCCGCTACCCCTGGATGTGGCTGTCCCCCGCGTTGACGGTCATCGCCATCACGACGATCTACGGCGCGCTCCGCTACCCGGACCTGCCCGATCGGCTGGTGCTGCACTACGACGCGGCGGGCCGGCCGGACCGGTACGCCGACCGCACCCTTATCACCGCGTTCGCTCCGGTCCTCGCCCAGGTGCTGCTCACCGTGCTGATCGCCGTCCTGGCCGCGGTGGCGCTGCGGGCGCCCGCAACGCTGGATCCGGCCGATCCGGTCCGTGCGGCCAGGCTCTACCGGTCGTTTCATGCCGTGCTGTCCCGGGCACTGCTGCTGCTCGCCGCCGACGCGTGTCTCGGGCTGTTCTTCCTGGCCCAGCAAGTGTGGCGGGAGGGCGGCTCGCCCGGCACCGCCGCAGTGGTGGCCGCCGCGGTGGTCGCGCTGGGCGTCATCGGGGGGGCCGCCACGATGGCCTACGCCGGCGGGGCGGCACGGCGCGGCACGCCGCCGGCGGAGCCGGGAGCCCCGCGCGCCCGGGACGACGACGCCAACTGGCGCGGCGGGTTCTTCTACGTCAACCGCGACGATCCGGCGCTGCTGGTGCCGCGGCGCTTCGGACTGGGTTGGACGCTGAACTTCGGCCACCCGATGGCCTGGCTGGTCCTCGCGGTGATCCTCGCCATTCCGGTGCTCACCTCCATCCTCGCGGCCCGCACCTGACTCCCCAGCGAGACTTGACGATGCCCGGCTGGGCGGTAAACCAGTTGCGCCCTACGGCGCCCCCGGCCATCCTTCAGGCGATGGACGATCATCTTCCCCGCCCGGCGGGCACGCCCGTGCCGGAGGCCGTCGCCTACGTTTCCGACCTGCTCCGCGACCTCGACTCGCCATGGTTCCTCTGTGGTGGGTGGGCCGCCGACGCCTGGCTGGGCAGCCAGACGCGCCGACACGGCGATGTGGACATCGCGGTCTTCCACCCCGACCAGGGCACCATCTTCAAGCACTTCGCAGGCTGGGCGCTGGTCGCCCACGACCCCAACGTCCCCGACGACACCTCGCAGCCGTGGGACGGCCGGCAGCTCGACCTACCCGCCCACGTCCACGTCCCTGAGCTCGGCAGTCCACTGTCGACCGTGAAGACGGCGACGCACACCGCGTTCGAGTTCGAGTTCCTGTTCAACGAGCGGTCCGGCGACGACTGGGTGCTCAACCGCGAGCACGACATCGCCCTGCCGGTGGACCGCTGCGCCCGCGAATCGGCGTGGGGGCTGCCGACGGCGGCCCCGGAGGTCATCCTCTTCTACAAGGCGGGCGGGAACCTCCCCGCCGCCGAGCTGGGCGAGATCCGGGCCCGCGACGAGCAGGACTTCGCCGCTCTCCTGCCCACCCTCGGCCACGCTCAGCGGTCCTGGCTGGCCGAGTCGCTCGCCACGGCGCACCCCCGGCACCCGTGGCTGGCGCACCTCCGCTCCTGAACCGGCCCGACTTCGGCTCCTGAACCGGCCGGCAGGCCGGGCCGGGGAGGTCAGGCTCCCCAGCCGGCCGCCTGCCCGCCGACCCGCTCGGCACGCACCTTCTCGAAGTATCCGGACCGCTGGTAGGCGGCGATCGGGTCCGGGTCCAGGCCCATGTCCGCGCGCAGCTCGGCCAGCAGCGGGCGCACGTCGGTGTTGTACGCGTCCATCAGCACCGCGTTGGCGCCCAGCACGTCCCCGGCCTGCTGCGCGGCGGCGAGCGCGTCGTGGTCGACCAGCAGCGCCTTGGCAGTCGCCTCCTGCACGTTCATCACCGAGCGGATCACCGCCTGGATCTTCGGCTCGATGTTGTGGCACTGGTCCAGCATGAACGCGATCCCGGCCCGCTCCGAGAGCGCGTCGGCGAGCACGATCTCGTGCATGATGCGGAACAGCTGGAACGGGTCCGCCGAGCCGACCATGAGGTCGTCGTCGGCGTAGAACCGGGAGTTGAAGTCGAAGCCGCCCAGCTTGCCGGCGCGCAGCAGGAACGCCACGATGAACTCGATGTTGGTCCCCGGTGCGTGGTGCCCGGTGTCGATGACCACCTGCGCCCGCTCACCCAGCTGCACGCAGTGGGCGTACGCGGTGCCCCAGTCCGGCACGTCGGTCATGTAGAACGCCGGCTCGAACAGCTTGTACTCCAGCAGCATCCGCTGCCGCTCGCCCAGCCGGTCGTACACCTCGCGCAGCGCCGCCGCCAGCCGGTCCTGCCGCGCCGAGATGTTGTCCTGCCCGGGATAGTTGGTGCCGTCGGAGAACCACAGCTTCAGGTCCCGGGATCCGGTGGCGTCCATGATGTCGACGCACTCCAGCAGGTGGTCGGTCGCCTTGCGCCGTACGGCCGGATCCGGGTTGGTGACGCTGCCCAGCTTGTAGTCGTTGTCCTGGAACACGTTCGAGTTGATCGCGCCGATCGCCACGCCCTGCGACCGCGCGTACGCGGCCAGCTCGGCGTAGTCGTCCACCTTGTCCCACGGGATGTGCAGGGCCACCGTCGGCGCCACTCCGGTGAAGCGGTGCACCGTCGCCGCGTCCGCGATCTTCTCGTACGGGTTGCGCGGCACCCCCTCCTGCGGGAACACCTTGAACCGCGTGCCGGAGTTGCCGAAGGCCCAGGACGGGGTCTCGATCCGCTGCCCGCGCAGCGCCTCCTTCACGCGTGCAAGGTCGATCATGATCAACTCCTGAATCGATTCAGACAGGCCCTGCCGTAACGGTAGGGCGACCGCGCACCGCGGTCAAGTCCCAGAACCCGCGGTCAAGTCACAGAACCGGTGGTCAGCCCTTCAGGCCGGTGCCGGCGATGCCCTCCACGATCCGCCGCTGGAACAGCAGGAAGACCAGCACCAGGGGCAGGGCGCCCAGGATCGCCGAGGCCATCGTGTCCGCGTACCGGATCCCGTAGGTGCCCTGGACCGTGGCCAGCCCGACCGGGATGGTCATGAGCTTGGGGTTGGTCATCGCGAGCAGCGGCCACAGCAGGTTGTTCCAGCTCCACACGAAGGTGAAGATGGCCACTGCGGAGACCACCGGGCGGCACAGCGGCATGACGACGCGCCGGTAGGTGCGGAAGAAGCTGGCGCCGTCCATCCGGGCCGCCTCGTCCAGCTCCCGCGGCAGCCCGTCGAAGAACTGCTTGAAGATGAAGACCGCGATCGCCAGCGGGATCTGTGGCAGGGCCACCGACCAGTACGTGTTCAGCAGGTTGACGCTGTCCAGCTCCCGGAACAGCGGCACGATCAGCACCTGCTGCGGGATCATGATGCCGATAAGGATGAACCAGAACACCACGCCCCTCAGCCGGAACCGCATCCGGGACAGCGCGTAGGCCGCCAGGCTGCCCGTGACGACCGTGCCGAACGCGGAGATCGCCGAGGTGATGAAGCTAGACGCGTACCAGTTGAGGATGTCGGTGTCCCGGATGATGGCGCGGAACGAGTCGAACGTGGGGTTGTCGATCCACCACGTGATTTTGGTGGTCTCCGCGTTGGGCTTCAACGCGGTGTCCACCGCCCAGGCGAGCGGCACCAGCCAGATCAGGGCGAGCGCGATCAGGATGCCGGCGCAGCAGCGGTTGAACAGGCGGATCCGGCGGTCGACGGTCGCGGCGAGCGCGTGGGCGGCGGGCGCCTCCTGCTCGCCGAGGACGGCGGGGTGTGCGATGGTGGTCATCTCCTGGGCCTCCTTAACCTTCCCCGCCCGCCTTCGCCGCCCAGCCGAGCGACTGCCGGCGGGTCAGCATGAGCCAGACCGCGGATATCGCCAGCACGACCAGGAAGAACAAGGTGGACGCCGCCGCCGCGTAGCCGGTGCGGTAGCTGGTGAAGCCGACGTCGTAGATGTACTGCAGGACCGAGCGGGTGCTGAAGTTGGGCCCGCCGTCGGTCATGATGTACATCTGGTCGAAGACCTTCAGCGACGCGATGATCTGCAGCACCACCACCAGCGCCGTGGTACGGCCCAACAGCGGTATGGTCACGCGGCGGATCTGCTGCCACGGGCCGGCCCCGTCGATCGCCGACGCCTCGTAGAGTTCCCGCGGGATCTCCTGCAGCCCGGCAAGGTAGAGCACGAAGTTGAAGCCGAGCGTCCACCACACCGTGGTGATGGCCAGCGAGACCATCGCCCAGTTCTGGTCGCCCAGCCAGTTCGGCTCGGTGAGCCCGACCGAGGTGACTATCTTGCCGGCCAGGCCGAGCGCCGGGGTGTAGAGGAACAGCCAGATCAGCGCCACGACGGCCGACGGCAGCACGTACGGCAGGAAGAAGGCGAGCCGGAAGAACCACCGTCCACGCGGGACCCGCTCGGCCAGGATGGCGAAGACCAGCGCGAGCACCACCAGCGGCGGCGTGGTCAGGATGGTGAACCAGATGGTGTGCCACAGCGAGTGCCAGAAGTCGGAGCTGCCCAACGCCTCCGCGTAGTTGTCGAACCCGGCGAACGACCGCAGCCCGGGCTTGACCATGCTGGTGTCGAAGAAGCTCATCACCAGCCCGTACAGTGCCGGGCCGATGATGAACAGCACGTAGAGCACGACGAACGGGGCGAGGAACAGCGCCGCGGACCGGCCGTGACTCTCCGGCCGGCCGGGACGCGCCGGTCCCGGGACGGGCGCGGGCCGGATCCGGTCGACGGCCTCGGTGGTGCTGGCCATGGGTCAACCTCCTTCGTGGCGTCGGTCCGGCTCCCTGGTGGTCCTTCGCCGGTCAGACCGGGGGCGCGGTCTTGGCGAGTACCGACAGCTTCGACCGGATCTGCGCGATGGCAACGTCGGGAGAGAACTGGCCGGACTCGACCCCGCCGACCGCCGAGCCCATGATGGTCTCGAAGACCGACCCGGAGCCGGAGTACCAGCCCGGCGGGTCGTAGACCGCGGTGTCCGCGGCGGCGGCGTAGCTGTGCTGCGGGTTGAGCTGGCGGTAGGCGTCGCTGGAGGCGTACGGCTGCCAGGCCGGCACGTGGCCGCCCGCCGCCCAGACATCGCTCTGGTCCAGCATGGACTTGACGAAGCCCAACGACAGGTCCAGCTGCGCGCGGTCCTGGCCGGGCAGCACCGGAAGCACCAGCGTGTGCGAGTCGGCCTGCACCGCGTGCGGTCCGCCGAACACGTTCGGCACGAGCGTCATGCTGAACGGCATCTTGGCCGTCTGGAACGTGGTGATCTCCCACTCACCGTTGAGATGGAAACCCGCCTTGCCGTCCGCGAACAGTGCGATCGCGCCCTGGTAGTCGGAGACCGGGATCAGTCCCTTCTCGACGGTCAGGCTGCGCAGGTAGTCCAGCACCCGCTTGGCCTTCGCGTCGTCGAGCACGATCTCGGTCCCGTTCTCCGCGAGCACCTCGCCTTCCAGCTGCGAGTAGAACGTCTGGAACAGCCGCCAGCACGAGGCGGAGTCGGCATTGATGCCGTGTGTCGCGCCGTAGGCGCCGGTCACCTGCTTGACCTTGGTCAGCGCGTCGGCGAACGCCTCCTCGCCGACGATCGGAACGAGCTGGCCGTTCGAGTCGAGCAGGCCGGCCTTTTCGCACACGTCGGTGTTGTAGAAGAGCACGAACGGATGGGTGTCGATCGGGATGGCATAGATCTTCCCGTCCACCAGGCTCGCCTGCCACGCCCGCTGGTTGAACTTGTCCGGCGTCATGCCGTGCCGGGCCAGGTCGTCCGGGTGCAGCTCCTGCAGCAGGCCCGCCTGGACCAGCGTCTTCATCCGGGTCAGGTGGGACACCGCGACGTTCGGCGGCTTGCCACCGACCGTGGCCAGCGACAGCTTGGTGTAGTACGGGTCGCCCCAGCTGAGCGTGACCGCCTGCAGCTTGGTGTCCGGGTGGGCCTTGCGGTAGCCGTCCTCCATCTGCTGCATGCGGACGCCGTCGCCGCCACCGAACAGGTTCCAGTAGTCGACCGTCCCAGGGTCCAGCCGGGTGTTGGCCAGCCCGGCGCCCACCGGCGTGGAACAGCCGGCGAGGGCCGCGAAGCCGGCGCCGGCGAATGCCGCGCGGAGCAGCCCGCGCCGGGTCAGGTGGGGGGCAGAGTCGGTGCTGCGGTGCGGGCCGTGTGCGGTCATCTTCGGCCTCCCTGCCGATCGGCGAGCGGGTTGGGGCGGCAGGATTTCGGACATCTTTCGATATCTCGGATTGACCTTGATCGTCATTTTCGGTGCCTGTGACTGTCAACACATCAGATGAGCCCGTTACGTTTTCGTTACCTTGCCCGGGTCCCCACGGAAACTTTTCCGTGCTAGCCCTCCCCTATCGCTCACGATCACTCAGGTAACCTGCCGGTCCAGTAGCCTGCTCATCAGATGAGCGCCGGCCAATCCAGGAGGGAGCAACCGCTGAGTGCACACCAACGGGTCGTCACCGAACTCGAACGGCTCGTCTTCGGCGAGCTGGAGCCCGGGTCGCCCCTGCCGTCCGAGGCCGAGCTCGCCGAGGGCCTGAGCGTCAGCCGGCTGACCGTGCGCGAGGCGGTCAAGTCCCTACAGGCCCGCGGGCTCATCCAGGTGCGGCACGGCCGGCGGCCGGTCATCGCACCGCTGAGCGCGACCGGCATCGAGGACTTCTTCGCCACCAGCGTGCGCCGCGACCCCCGCCGGCTGCTCGACCTGCTCGAGGTCCGGCGCGCGCTCGAAGTGCACATCGCCGGGCTCGCCGCCCGCAACGTGAACCGGTCGACCGCCACCGCGATGCAGGACGCCCTGGCCGCCATGCAGCGCTCCGTCGACGACCCCGAGGCGTTCAACGCCGCCGACGTCCGGTTCCACGAGGCCCTCGCCGCCGCCAGCGGCAACCAGATCCTGACCTTCCTCATCGAGGCGATGCAGCAACCGCTGCGGACCAGCCGGCTGCAGAGCCGGCGCGGCCACATCGCGCGCGGCCGGCCGCTGACCGACGTCATCGACGAGCACGCCCGCATCTACGACCGCGTCATGGCCGGCGACGCGGCCGGCGCCGAGGCCGCGATGCGCGAGCATCTCGCCCAGACAGAACGTTCCCTGTACGCGGCACTGGACCTGCCGCTCGGCGCAACCGAGAGGACCCCATGAAACAGGCCCGCATCATCCTGGACCCCCGCAGCGTCGTCGCCCCGGTGCGCCGGCGCACCTTCGGCTCCTTCGTCGAGCACCTCGGCCGCTGTGTCTACACAGGAATCTTCGAGCCCGGTCACCCGGCCGCCGACGAGGACGGCTTCCGCACCGACGTGCTCAACCTCGTCCGCGAGCTGGGCGTCTCCACCATCCGCTACCCCGGCGGGAACTTCGTCTCCTCGTACCGCTGGGAGGACGGCGTGGGCCCCGTCGCGGAGCGACCCACCCGCCTGGACCTCGCCTGGCACAGCCTGGAGACCAACGCCTTCGGCGTCGACGAGTTCATGCGCTGGGTCGCCAAGGCCGGCGTCGAGCCCATCATGGCGATCAACCTCGGCACCCGCGGCATCGAGGCCGCACTCGACCTGCTGGAGTACACCAACCACCCGTCCGGCACCCGGCTGTCCGACTGGCGCCGCGCCAACGGCTCCGACCAGCCGTACCGCATCCGCATGTGGTGCCTGGGCAACGAAATGGACGGCCCCTGGCAGATCGGCCAGAAGACCGCCACCGAGTACGGCCGCATCGCCGCCCAGACCGCCAGCGCCATGCGCCGTATCGACCCGGACCTGCAGCTGATCGCCTGCGGCTCCTCGCACTCGGCGATGCCCACCTTCGGCGACTGGGAACGCGAGGTGCTGACCCAGGCGTACGACCAGGTCGACATGATCTCCCTGCACGCGTACTACCAGCAACACGGCGACGACCTGCCGAGCTTCCTCGCGTCCGCCGAGAACATGGACCACTTCATCGACTCGGTGGTGGCGATCGCCGACTCTGTACGCGCGGTCCGCCGGGCCGACAAGAAGATCATGGTCGCCTTCGACGAGTGGAACGTCTGGTACCAGGACGCCGCGCCGTCGGTGCTCCCCTCCGGCGACGACTGGCCGGTCGCGCCCAGGCTGCTGGAGGACCGCTACAACGTCGCGGACGCGGTCGTCGTCGGCAACCTCCTGATCAGCCTGCTGCGGCACAGCGACCGGGTCGCGGCGGCATGCCAGGCCCAGCTGGTCAACGTGATCGCACCGATCATGACGGAGCCGGGCGGCGAAGCGTGGCGGCAGACCATCTTCCACCCCTTCGCCCGTACCGCCGCCAACGCGCGAGGCGTCGTCCTGGACTCGCGTGCGATCGGGGACACCGTGACCACCTCCCGGTACGGGGACGTGACCGCCGTCGACTCCGTGGCCACCTGGGACGCCTCGTCACGCTCCGCCGCCGTGTTCCTGGTGAACCGGTCCACTTCGGACGACGCCGAGGTGTCCATCGAGGCCGGTGCGCTCGGCGTGGACACCGTCGCCGAATGCGTGACGATCAGCGGCCCCGACCCGTACGCGAAGAACGCGCTCGGCGAGCCCGACCGCGCCGAGCCCCAACCCAACAAGCAGGTGGAACTCACTGGGGGGACAGTGGCCGTAACGCTTTCCCCAATCTCCTGGACGATGCTGCGTCTGGGCGCGGCGGCATAGCACGGCGCGGTTCACGGTCGGCCGCTCCCGAAACTGCCTGCTCCGAGG
>JADGHA010000101.1 GCA_019689695.1 Micromonosporaceae bacterium
CGGCAAGGGCGAGGCGATGATCGTGGGCATGGCGCTGGCCGCCATGTCCGGGCGCCGCTACGTCGGCTACGTGGACGCGGACAACTACGTGCCGGGCGCCGTCCACGAGTACTGCAAGGCGTACGCGGCCGGCCTGCACCTGGCCAACAGCCCGTACGCGATGGTCCGCATCTCCTGGCACTCCAAGCCGAAGCTGCAGGACGGCCGGCTGTTCTTCAGCCGCCGGGGGCGCACCTCGGAGGTGACCAACCACTTCCTGAACCGGCTGATCGGGGAGTATTCGGGCTTCGGCACCGACACGGTGGCCACCGGCAACGCCGGGGAGCACGCGCTCAGCCTGGAGCTGGGCCTGCGGCTGCGCCTGGCCGGCGGGTTCGCCATCGAGCCGCACGAGTACGTCGACCTGTTCGAGCAGTTCGGCGGGGTGCTCGACTCGCCGCACCCAGCGGTGATGGCCTCCGGCGTGCCGGTGCTGCAGATCGAGACCCGAAACCCGCACTTCCACGACAACAAGGGCGAGGAGCACGTCCAGGACATGCGCACGCAGGCGCTGAACGTGCTCTACCACTCGCCGGTGTGCCTGCCGCAGGTGCGCGAGGCGATCCTGGCCTTCCTGCGGTCGCAGGGCACGCTCGGGCCGGACGCCGAACCGCCCCGGGAGCGGATCTACCCGCCGGTCGGCCAGCTCGCCCTGGACCGGCTGTACGACGTGATGGTCACCGAGGCGCGCACGTTCCACCAGGTGGAGCGGCGGCTGCCGGTCGGGGTGCGCCGGGAGCCGGCGATACAGCGCCACCACGGGCCAGTGTCGGGCGCCGGAAGACCCAGTGCGTGACCCCGTCGACGTCCTCTTCACCGACCTCGACGGCACGCTCCTCGATCACTACACCTACCGGCCGGGCCCGGCGCTGCCGGCGCTGCGCCGGCTGCTGCGCGCGGGTGTGCTCGTCCTTCCGGCGACCGCCAAGACCCTGGCCGAGGTGCGTGAGATCGGCGCCGAGCTGGGCCTGGCGGACGGGGCGATCGTGGAGAACGGTGCCGCGGTCGCCCCGCCGGGCGGGCTGGCCGGGGAGCTGACCGTCCTCGGCACCCCGTACCAGGTGGTGCGGGAGGCGCTCGCGGGCGCAGCCGCGGATGCCGGCGTCCGGGTGCGGGGATACGGCGACATGACCGCCGAAGAGGTAGCCGCCGAAACCGGCCTGAGCCTGCCGGAGGCGGTGCGGGCCCGATCCCGGCAGTGGTCCGAGACGTTCCTGGTGACCGAGGGCGACCCGGCCGCGCTCGCCGCGGCCCTCCGGCGGCGCGGCCTGCGGACCGTGCGCGGCGCCCGGTTCCTGACCGCGATGGGCGACCACGACAAGGGCGAGGCGGCCCGGCTGGTGCTGCGGCGGCTGCGCCGGGACGGCCGCGCGGTGCGCAGCTGGGCGGTGGGTGACGCGGCCAACGACGCCGAGCTGCTCGCCGCCGTGGATCACCCGATGCTGGTCCGTGCCGGCCATGGCGGCTGGGCCGACCTGGACCTGCCCGGACTGGTCCGGCTGGACGGGGTCGGCCCGGCCGGCTGGGCGCTCATCCCGGAGCTGATGCTGCGCTGAGTAGCCGGGCCGTGTCGCGGGTCACGGTCGCACGGCGGGGTCCGGCACGGTTCGGTTACGTAGGATCGCCAAGGATTCACACGCACCCAGGCCCACCTGATCCGTGAGGTACCCATGACCTCTGTCGCCCAGCCGGTCGTCCTGCTGACCGAGGAGCTCGCGCCCGCCGCGATCGACGTGCTGGCCAGCGAGTTCGACGTGCGGCATGTGAACGGCACGGACCGGCCGGCGCTGCTCGCCGCGCTGGCCGACGCCGACGCGGTGATCGTGCGCAGCGCCACGCAGATCGATGCCGAGGCGATCGGCGCGGCGGGCCGGCTGAAGGTGATCGCCCGGGCCGGGGTCGGCCTGGACAACGTGGACGTGGCCGCGGCGACCGCCCGGGGCGTGATGGTGGTCAACGCGCCCACCTCCAACATCGTCTCCGCCGCCGAGCAGGCGGTGGCGCTGCTGCTCGCGGTGGCCCGGAACACGGCCAGCGCGTCCAGCGCGCTCAAGGCCGGGGAGTGGAAGCGGTCCAAGTACACCGGCGTGGAGATCCAGGGCAAGACGGTCGGCGTGATCGGCCTGGGCCGCATCGGCGTGCTGTTCGCGCAGCGGATGGCGGCCTTCGGGACCCGGCTGATCGCGTACGACCCGTACGTGCAGCCGGCCCGCGCGGCCCAGCTCGGGGTACGCCTGGTGGGGCTGGAGGAGCTGCTGCGGGAGAGCGACTTCATCTCCATCCACCTGCCCAAGACCCCGGAGACGGTGGGCCTGATCGGCGCCCGGGAGCTGGCCATCGTCAAGCCCGGGGTGCGCATCATCAACGCCGCCCGGGGTGGCCTCATCGACGAGCAGGCGCTCGCCGACGCGATCGCCGAGGGCCGGGTCGCCGGCGCCGGCATCGACGTGTACGCCAAGGAGCCGTGCACCGCGTCTCCGCTGTTCGCCTTCGACAACGTGGTGGCCACCCCGCACCTGGGCGCCTCCACCCACGAGGCGCAGGACAAGGCGGGCCTCGCCGTGGCCCGCAGCGTCAAGCTGGCGCTGCAGGGCGAGTTCGTGCCCGACGCGGTGAACGTGCAGGCCGGCGGCGTGGTCGCGGAGGACGTGCGTCCGCTGCTGCCGCTGGCCGAGAAGCTCGGCAAGGCGTTCACCGCGGTGGCCGGCGGGGTGGCCGCCAACGTCACCGTGGAGGTGCGCGGCCAGATCCTCGCCAACGACGTCTCCGTGCTCCGGCTCGCCGTGACCAAGGGCCTGTTCGCCCAGGTGGTCGAGGAGCAGGTGACCTACGTCAACGCGCCGCTGCTCGCCGCCGGCCGGGGAGTCGAGGTGGAGCTGGTCACCAACGGCGACTTCCCCGAGCTGGAGAACCTGGTCACGGTCCGCGGCGCGCTGCCGGACGGCCGCACGGTGAGCGTCTCCGGCACGGTGGTGGTCAGCGGTGCCCGGGAGACCCTCAAGCTGACCGAGGTGGACGGCTTCGACCTGGAGCTGAGCGCCGAGGGCATCCTGCTGTTCTTCCGGTACATCGACCGGCCCGGTGTGGTCGGCACGGTCGGCTCCATCCTCGGCGAGGCCGGGGTGAACATCGCGGCGATGCAGGTGGCCCGGCGGGAGGCCGGTGGCACGGCGCTGATGACGCTGACCGTGGACAACCCGGTGAACAGCGAACTGCTCTCGTCGGTCGCCACTGCCATCGGGGCGACCGCGGCCAGCGCCGTTGACCTGTCCGACCAGATTTAGCCGCCGGCCCGCCGGTCGCCCTTTCGGGCAAGTCCAGTGGTGCGCGCGGGCCGCGGGTCCGCGCGCGTATCCGGTGATCTTCTCCCGAATGGTGGGACGGAACGGCCGGATGGCGGGACCGGGGCTTAACGTTTGCTCATGGCGCGGATCGCGGTGGTGGCCGGCGACGGGATCGGACCCGAGGTCGTCGCGGAGGCCCGCAAGGTACTGGACGCGGTGCTGCCCGGAGTCGAGCAGACCGAGTACGACCTGGGCGCGGCGCGGTACCACCGCACCGGCGAGGTGCTGCCGGAGAGCGTGCTGGCGGAGCTCGGCCAGCATGACGCGATCCTGCTCGGCGCGGTCGGCGACCCGTCCGTGCCGCCCGGCGTGCTCGAGCGCGGCCTGCTGCTGCGCCTGCGGTTCGCCTTCGACCAGTACGTGAACCTGCGCCCGGCCCGGCTGTGGCCCGGCACGGTCAGCCCGCTCGCCCAGGTGAAGCCCGGCGAGATCGACTTCCAGGTGGTCCGCGAGGGCACCGAGGGCCTGTACGCCGGTGCCGGCGGGACGCTGCACAAGGGGACCGCGGCCGAGGTCGCCACCGAGGAGAGCCTGAACACCCGGCACGGCGTCGAGCGGGTGATCCGCGACGCGTTCGCCCGGGCCGCCCGCCGCGAGCGCCGCCGGGTCACTTTGGTGCACAAGACCAACGTGCTGACGCACGCCGGCGACCTGTGGTCGCGCACCTTCGCCGAGGTGGCCGCGGAGCACCCGGACATCGCCACCGAGTACCACCACGTGGACGCGGCCGCCATGTACCTGGTCACCCAGCCCCAGCGGTACGACGTGGTGGTCACCGACAACCTGTTCGGCGACATCCTCACCGACATCGCCGCGGCGGTCACCGGCGGCATCGGCCTGGCCGCCAGCGGGAGCATCAACCCCGAGCGGGTGTATCCGTCGACCTTCGAGCCCGTGCACGGCTCCGCGCCGGACATCGCCGGCCAGGGCCTCGCCGACCCGGTCGCCGCCGTACTCTCGGTGGCGCTGCTGCTCGACCACCTCGGCCACCCCGAGGCATCCCGCCGAGTATCCGAGGCGGTCGCGGCCGAGCTGTCCAGCCGGAAGGCGGGCACCCCGCTGCGCACCGCCGAGATCGGCGACCGGCTCGCCGCGGCCGTCGCGGCCTGAGCCCCTTCCTCACCCCACCTTTAACGAGCGTTTGGGGTACCTTTTCTTTTCACCACGCAAACCCGATGGAGGCAGCGCCATGACGCTCCCGCCCCCCAGCCCCATGGGCGCACCGCCGGCGAGCGGCGGTGACAGGCTCGACTTTGAGATCCACCCCAACCCACGGCCGGTAGCCCCCGCCGAGCGTGCCGCGCGGCTGGTCAACCCGGGCTTCGGCCGGGTGTTCACCGACCACATGGTCACCATCCGGTACGCCGAGGGCAAGGGGTGGTACGACGCGCGGGTCGAGGCGTACGGCCCGATCTCGCTCGACCCGGCGGCCGCGGTGCTGCACTACGCCCAGGAGATCTTCGAAGGGCTGAAGGCGTACCACCTCGCGGACGGCCGGGTGGTCATGTTCCGGCCCGAGGCGAACGCGCGTCGGTTCGCCGCCTCGGCCGAGCGGATGGCGATGCCCCGCCTGCCGGAGCAGGTCTTCCTCGACTCGCTGCGCGAGTTGATCAAGATAGACCGGGAGTGGATCCCGACCACCGAGGAGGGCAGCCTCTACCTGCGCCCGTTCATGTTCGCCAGCGAGGCCTTCCTCGGCGTCCGGCCCGCCCACGAGTACCTCTACCTGGTGACCGCGTCGTCGGTCGGCGCGTACTTCGCCGGCGGGGTCAAGCCGGCCACCATGTGGATCTCCCAGGAGTACACCCGGGCGGCGCCCGGCGGCACCGGCGCGGCCAAGTGCGGCGGCAACTACGCGGCCAGCCTCGCCGCCCAGGCGGAGGCCATCGAGCACGGCTGCGACCAGGTGGTCTTCCTCGACGCGGTGCGCCGGGAGTACATCGACGAGCTGGGCGGGATGAACATCTTCTTCGTCTACGACGACGGCTCACTGGTCACCCCGCCGCTGACCGGCACGATCCTGCCCGGCATCACCCGGGACTCGATCATCACGCTCGCCCGCGACGAGGGGCGCCGGGTGGAGGAGCGCCCGGTCAGCCTCGCCGAGTGGCGGGCGGACGCGCGGTCCGGGCGGATGCGCGAGGCCTTCGCCTGCGGCACGGCCGCGGTCATCACTCCGATCGGTGTGGTCCGCGAACCCGGCTCGGAGTTCACCGTGGGCGATGGCGGCACCGGGCCGGTGACCGAGTCGCTGCGGCGGACGCTGGTCGACATCCAGCGCGGCCGGGCCGAGGACCGGCACGGCTGGGTGCACCGGGTGCTCTAGCGGCGCCCTAGTCGCCGAGCAGGTGGGCGCGTAGCGCCTCGATGCGCGAAGCCGGTAGGCCGGCTCCGGTCAGGTAGTCGTGCACCGAGCCGTGGCGCGCCCGCAGCTCGGCCAAGAAGAGCAGCATCGCCTCGGCGGGCGACTGGTACCACCGCGGGGCCGGCGCCGTCTGCTCCGGGTGCCGCTCGCGGAGCCAGGCGTGGTACCGCTCGAAGCCGGCGGTGCTCAGCGCGTAGTCGGCGGCGATGTCCGCGTCGCAGACCCCGAGCAGGGACAGGGTGAGGGCGCACACCACGCCGGTGCGGTCCTTGCCCGCCACGCAGTGCACCACCATCGGGGCGGAGTCCGCGTCGGCGATGAGGTCCACCGCCTCGGCCAGCTCCGCCGCGCCCTCCTCGGTCAGGTCCAGGTACCGGTCGGCCAGGTAGCGCGGCAGGTCGGCGCCGTCGGAGAACGGCGTCTCGCTCCACTCCCGATGGTTCGGGTGAATGTGCCGCCAGACGATGCCGTCCCAGTCGGGGACCCGGCCATCCCGCTCCACTTCGTACGGTCGGCGCAGGTCCAGGACGGTCCGGATGCCGAGTGCGGTGAACGCCGCCCGGTCGTCCTCGCAGAGCCCGTGCAGCGAGTCGGAGCGGAACAGCCGCCGCCAGCGCACGGTGCGCCCGTCCAGTCCGGCGAGCCCGCCGACGTCCCGGAAGTTGAACACCTGGGAAAACCTGTAGTGGCGTACGAGGGAGTCCACCGGCCAACCGTATCTTGGCCGCACGCACACGCCCCCTCCCCGAGCCGGGGAGGGGGCGTGTGCATGGGAGGGAAACGTAGTCACCCTGCTGGTGGGACGAGACCGCCGGGCGGGACCGCGCCGGGCGGGAAGATGCCGCCCGCCGCGTCGGGCACGCCGTAGGTGTCGCGGTAGTACGCGGCGACCTTGTCCCGGTACTCCGGGGTGGTGTGCGCCCGCGGGTCGAACTCGGGTGCGGCCTTGATCTGCTCCTTGGTCTGGTCCAGGTAGATCCGCTGGTCGACGTGGTCGATGTGGTTCACCGCGCCGGCCGGGACCATGACCTTGCGACCGAAGATCCACGGCCCGGTGGCCACGACAAGGTGGCCGGCGCTGACCTCCTGGGTCCAGCTGCCCACCTTGCCGACTCCGCCGTCGACCGCCTCGACCCGGTAGCCGGCCAGGTCCGCGCCGGTCGCCTCGACGTCCTCCCGGTAGCTCCACGGGTCGAACCTGGCTCCCGGCACCACTGCCTCGATGCCATCCTCGCTGATCGCTGTCCGGTTCTCGGGGTCCTGCGTGCTCACCGCCGCCTCCTGTCGGGCCGTCGCCTCCTGTCGGGCAGGAAGGTCTCCGCACGGTCCCTAGTACCCAGGGACGCGGCCGCTACACCGGTCACCGTGTCCCGGCATATGGACTCGGCTTCCCAAAACCCATCGTCGGTGGCAGAGTGCACTCCGTGACCTCGCTTCAGGCCGTAGGCATCATTAGCACCTAGCGCGCGCAGACCCCCTCCTGCGTGCGCAGACCTCCCGCATCCGCGGGGGGTCTTTTTGTTGTGACGAGAGGACTTCAGATGAGCTACCAGGTGTACGACACGACGCTGCGCGACGGGGCACAGCGCGAGGGGATCAGCTACTCGGTGGTGGACAAGCTGGCGGTGGCCCGGCTGCTGGACGACCTCGGCGTGGGGTTCATCGAGGGCGGCTGGCCCGGCGCCCTGCCCAAGGACACCGAGTTCTTCGAACGGGCGCGGTCGGAGCTCAACCTCAAACACGCGGTGCTGGTCGCCTTCGGCGCCACCCGCAAGGCCGGCCTCGCGGTCGCCGACGACCCGCAGGTCCGGGCACTGCTGGACGCGCAGACGCCGGCGATCTGCCTGGTCGCCAAGTCCGACATCCGGCACGTGGAGCGGGCGCTGCGCACCACCGGCGCGGAGAACCTGGCCATGGTGCGCGACACCGTGTCGTACTTCGTCTCCGAGGGCCGGCGCGTGTTCCTCGACTGCGAGCACTTCTTCGACGGGTTCCGCTTCGACCCGGCGTACACCTCGTCGGTCGTGGCGGCGGCGCTGGAGGCCGGCGCCGAGGTCGTGGTGATGTGCGACACCAACGGCGGCATGCTGCCGTCCCGGATCACCCGCGCGATCGGTGAGCTGGTCGACCGGCTCGGCATCGACGTCGCTCGGCTCGGCATCCACTGCCAGAACGACACCTCGTGCGCGGTGGCCAACACGGTGGCCGCGGTCGAGGCGGGCGTACGGCACTTCCAGTGCACCGCCAACGGCTACGGCGAGCGGCCGGGCAACGCCGACCTGTTCGCCGTGCTCGGCAACCTACAGCTCAAGCTCGGGCTGCCCGTGCTTCCCCCGGGCTGCCTGGAACAGATGGTGCGCGTCTCGCACGCCATCGCGGAGATCGCGAACATCGCACCCGACACCCACCAGGCCTACGTCGGGTCGTCTGCCTTCGCTCACAAGGCGGGGCTGCACGCGAGCGCGATCAAGGTGGACCCGCTGCTCTACAACCACATAGACCCGGCCACCGTCGGCAACGACATGCGCATCCTGGTCACCGAGATGGCCGGCCGGGCGAGCATCGAGCTCAAGTCCCGCGAGCTGGGTGTGGACCTGGCCGGCCATCCCGAGGCGCTGGCGAGGGTCACCCGCCGGGTCAAGGAGCTGGAGGCCGCCGGCTGGTCGTTCGAGGCCGCCGACGCCTCGTTCGAACTGCTCGTCCGCGGCGAGCTGGGTGAGGTGGCCAAGCCGTTCACCCTGGAGTCGTACCGGGTCCTGGTCGAGCACCGGGAGGACGGCGCGGTGGTCTCGGAGGCGACGGTGAAGCTCCGGGTGCGGTCGGGGCGCGACGGCGGGTGGGCAGATTCCGATGGCGAGCGGGTGATCGCCACCGCGGAGGGCAACGGCCCGGTCAACGCGCTGGACCAGGCGCTGCGGGCGGCATTGTCCAGCCACTACCCGGAGCTGGCCGAGTTCGACCTGGCCGACTACAAGGTCCGCATCCTGGAGGGGTCGCACGGCACCGGCGCGGTGACCCGGGTACTGGTCGAGATGTCCGACCGCAACCGGGAGTGGACCACGGTCGGCGTGCACGACAACGTGGTCGAGGCGAGCTGGCATGCCCTGGTCGACGCGCTGACCTACGGCATCGCGCACACGCCGGTGCCCAGCCCAGCCGGGTAGACCTGACCGGGCGAGGACGCACAGATACTCCGGCCGGCGGCTACCAGGCCCGAAAGGCGCTTGGCCCGCCGGCCGATCCTGCCCCGCCGCCCTCCGCTAGGCCGGTAGCGCAAGCTCAGCGTAGACGGCGCGGTGGTCGCTGCCGGACACCCGGTGCACGCTCACCGCGCGGACGCCGATGCGCCGGTCGGCCAGCACGTGGTCGATGGTCACCGGCGGCACCCACGAGCCGTCGTACGGGCCCCACGTGCCGACCAGCCCCTTGCCCGCCGCCTGCGCCGCGTCCCGGTACCCCCGGCCGATCAGCCGCCGCAGCGCACGATGGTCCAATGTGGAGTTGAAGTCTCCGGCAAGCACCCGGATCGGACCGTCCGGTGTGGCTGGTGGGTCGCTGGCGGCCGGCTGCGCCGCCAGGTCGCGTCGCCAGCAATGCACCTGCCTGAGCTCGTACGGCGCGGCTGGGTGCGCCGACTCGAAAACCACCGGGCGGCCGGCGGGCACCGCAACGGTCGCGTACGCTTGGTGGAACCCGCACGGATTGACGCGTACGCCGCCGTCGCGCAGCGGAAAGCGGGAGTACACGGCCGATCCGCCGCCGCCGTCCGCGGGGTGGGTTTCCCGGTAGGGCAGCAGGTCGAGCACGCCGGCCTCCTCGAAGGCCGCCTCGGCCTGCTTCGTGTACTCCTGCAGCGCGAGCAGGTCCACTCGGTGCTCCCGCACCAGGCCGAGCACCGCATTGGCGTCCGCCTTGCCGAGCAACAGGTTCGCCGTGAGCACACGGAGCTTCCGCCCGCCGCCGGCAGTCGCCGGGCTGCCGGAGCCGACCCACCGGGGCAGCACCACCACGGCGAACGCGAGCACGACGACAGCGGCCACGCCCGCCACCCACCACTGCCGCAGGGCAAGTGAGGTGGCCAGCGGCACCAGCGACCAGGCCGCCACGTACGGCGTGAATGCGAGCAGCTGCACCAGCGGTCCGCGCTCGAAGCCGACCAGCCGCACCACCACCCAGACCAGGCCGGGCAGGACGAGCAGCGACCAGAGCACCGGTTTGCTCCCCATGCGATTACGGTAGCGAGGCCGTGCCGGCTCCGAGCCCACTTCACATCACCTCCACCGGGTGGCCGCCGTCGGTCGGCAGCAAGCTGCCGCGTCCGGCAGGCGCGCCGCCGCGCACCGCATGCCGGAGGGACCGATGAGGCGGGTGCCGTGGCCGGACCGGCCACTGTAGACGCCATCACGCCGGCGATGCCGGGCGCGATGACTGGCCGTCGATGAGCCTCGACCAGGGCGTCCAGGGGGATCCCAGTGGTCGCCGCCGGACGGCGGACCGTAGGCTGCCGGGCATGGATGAGAGGCGGGCAGACCGCCAGCTTGGCTTGATCGGTGAGGTCGTGGCGATCGCCGCGGACGCTCGGGTCGAGGTGTGGCTGCGGGGCGGCTGGGCGATGGACTTCTTCCTCGGCGAGGTGACCAGGGACCACGTGGACATCGACTGGTTCGCGTGGGCGGCCGATGCGCTGGTGCTGCGGGACGCCTTGCTGCGGCGCGGTTACCAGCTCGTGGACGGCCCACCCATGACGCAGCAGCTGGACGTTGCCCGGGATGGCGAGGAGCTGAGCTTCGCCTGGCTGGCGCGGGACGAGGTGGGTCGCGTCGTGGTCGGCGGCGGGCCGTGGGCTGGCGCGCCGTACCCGTCGGGCATGCTGGACTGGCCGCCGGCCAGGCTCGGGCAGGTCTGTTGCCCGATCATCAGTCCGGCGGCGCAGATCGAGATCAAGCAGATGATGCCGGTATGGGTGCCGGGCCGGCCCCGTCGCGCCAAGGATGCGGCAGACCTGGCCCGGTTGCGGGCCGCGCTGCACGACCGGGACGCCGGCCAGGCCGGCCGGCTACCACCCGATCCGGTCGGGCCCAGCACCGCTCAAATGTCCGGTTGATGAGCGCACTGCGTCCAATGTGCTTGCGCTCGGCTTACCGAGTGGCGGTATTTGCCTGGACACCGCGGCCGGGATTGCGTGAGGTGTGCATATGGAGACAGTCACCGACGAGGCACGACTCCGTACCCTGGTTGGCGGCGAGCCGGCTGAGCGGGCGCTGCGCAAGCAGCTCGACCACATCGACGAACACGCCCGGCGGTTCCTCGCCGAGTCGCCGTTCTGCGTGCTCGCCACCGCGGGCGCCGACGGCCGGTGTGACGCCGCGCCACGTGGCGACGAGCCGGGGTTCGCGCTCGTGCTGGACGAGCACACCCTCGCCCTTCCCGAGCGCCCGGGCAACAAGCGGCTGGACAGCCTGCGC
>JADGHA010000102.1 GCA_019689695.1 Micromonosporaceae bacterium
GTCGAGGTCTGCAGTCACGAGCGATCATCGATACCCTCCCTTCCTTCCTTGATCAATATGACTCGCCGCACCGGTCCGATTGGGAATCACTCGTCTAGGAGGCGGCGCGCAGGGCCTTGGTGAACCAGGCGAAGGCGGGCGTCGCGGGCGGGAACGGCGGCCAGCCGTTGATGATCGCCATCAGCTGCCAGTACCGCTCCGGCCTGGGATCGTCGGCCAGCTCCAGCGCGGCGAGCAACTCCCGCCGGTAAGCCTCGTCGTCCGTCCGGCCGACCGCCGACGCGTACGCGGCGACGAGCTCGTCCACGATCGGCCGGGCCGCGGGCGAGGCCGGGTCCACGCCGTCCCGGAGTGCGGCTCCCGCCCGCTCGATGACCAGCTCGGCGGTGGTCTGCGCGGCCTCCCCGGACGGCGTAGCCTTCGGACCCGGGCCGAACGACCCCTCGCCCATGCGCCGCAGCAGGGTCCGGAAGTCCGGGTCGGCGACCAGTTCGGCCAGCTCGATCCAGGCGTCCACCTGCTCGTCGGTCGGGTCGTCGGGCAGCTCCGGGGTGACCGACCGGAGCCGGGCGGCGAAGCCCGGGTCGACCGGGATGCCCTCGAAGATGCTGTCCAGGAACTCGGAAATCAGGCGACGCCGCTCCTCGGCGGTCGCCTGGACGATGCGGTTCATGCGATCGACCTCTTTCTGGGTGAGAGCTGACCGGCGGGCCAGCGTGCGCAGGACCGCGCGCCGCACGCGCAGCAGCCGGATCTGGACGCCCAGGGCCTCCGCGTGGGCGCCCGCGACCCGCGGTAGGTCGGACTCCCCCTCCAGCACCCGCCGGATGGTGGCCAGGTCCAGACCCAGCTCGCGCAGGGTGCGGACGAAGTCCAGCCGCAGCGCCGCGTCGGCGTCGTAACGCCGGTGGCCCGACCGGGTACGCCCGGCCTCGGGCACCAGGCCCAGGTCGGAGTAGTACCGGACGGTCTTCACCGACAGTCCGCACCTGCGGGCCAGCTCGCCGATGTTCATGAGGTCGATGCTCAATCCTCCCCCTACTGGAGGTTCAAGCGCCTTTACAGATGCCTCTCAGGTACGAGGAGAATTCCACGAGTGACACAGAAGATGCTGGTCAGATCGCCACTTCTATACCGCAGATGCGATAGCTGATCCCGAGCCGGGCGCGGCACAGGGTCCGGTTGCCGCCACTTGTCACATGGTCAACGTGGATCGGGGGATTGCGGAGCCGCGTGAGGGAGGAGGGCGCGGACGCCGTTCAGGAAGGTCGCCCGGTCCGGGGTACCGGTGAGTGTCTGCTGCAGCAGGTAGCCGAGCAACATACCGAACAGCGCCGAGCCCGCCGCGTCGGCGTCGACGTCCGGCGGCAGGTACCCGGCGTCCTTGGCCCGCCGGACGAGCGCTGTCATCCGCTGCCGAACCGTGCCGTAGACGTTCCCGACGAAGGCCGCGAGGGTCGGGTTGCGCATCGACTCGGCCCAGACCTGCAGGGCCAGGCGGAACGGTCCGTCCGGGCCGAGCCGTGGCTGGAGGTCGTCCACCAGCCGCTCCATCGCCTGGTCCAGCGGCAGTGCCGGCTCGTGGCCGGCAATCGCGCCGATCTCGGTGCTGACTTCGTCGACCACCTCGCCGGCTATCGCCGTGATCAGGTCATCCTTGCTCTTGAAGTACCGGTAGACGGCGCCGACCGACAGCCCCGACTCGGCGATCACGTGCTGCATCGACGTGGCGTGGAAGCCGTTGCGGGTGAAGCAGAGCCGGGCCGCGTCGAGGATCTGCCGCCGCCGTGCGGCGAGGTGTTCGTCGGAGACGCGAGGCACCTCACAACCGTAAAACGAACGCTCGTTCTTGACGAGGGGCTGGCCTCGGTGAGAGTGTTCCGTCAGAGAACGAACATTCGTTTTAGAGGAGCTTCGGATGGCTCACCGGCAACCCCCCGTCCTGGTGCTCGCCGCGCTGATCGCCACCGGCGTGGTCGCGGTGCAGGCACTCCTGGTGGCGCTGTTCGCCTGGCCGGCCGCGAACGCCGAGCCGCGTGACCTACCGGTCGTCGTGGCCGGCCCGACGCCAGCGGTCGAGCAGCTCGCCGGGCAGCTGCGCGCCGCGCGGCCGGGCGCGTTCGACATCACCACCGCGCCCGACGCCGCAGCCGCCGACCAGGCGCTGCGCGACCGCGACGCGTACGCCGCCTTTGTCGTCGATCCGGGTGGTGTGTCGCTCCACACCGCGTCCGCCGCCAGCCCGGCCGTCGCGCAGCTGCTCACCCAAGCGGCAGGCCAACTCGGCGGGCAGCAGGTGCCGGTGACCGACGTGGTGCCGACCGACGCGGACGACCCGCACGGCGGGGGCTTCGGCGCCGGCTTCCTGCCACTGGCGATCACCAGCCTGGTGGTCGGCACGGTGCTGGTCGTCGCGGTCCGCAGCCGGTCCGGCAGGCTGGTCGGCCTGGTGGCGTACGCGGTGCTCGCCGGCCTGGTCGCCACCCTCGTGCTGCAGCAGTGGCTCGGCGTACTGCCCGACCACTATCTCGCGGGCGCCGCCGCCATCGGGCTGTTCGCCCTGGCCGCCGGCGCGACGGTGGCCGGGCTGGGCAGCCTCCTGGGCTACCCGGGGATCGGCCTGGGTGCGCTGCTGGTGTTCCTGGTCGCCACCCCGCTGTCCGGCCTGAACGGGGCGCCCGAGCTGCTGCCCGAGCCGTGGGGTGAGGTGGGCCAGTGGCTGCCGGTCGGCGCAGGCGGTTCGCTGCTGCGTTCCGCGGCGTACTTCGACTGGGCAGGGGCCAATCAGCCGGTATCCGTACTTGTCGGATCCGCTGTGGCCGGGCTGGCGCTGGTGGTGGCCGGGCGGCCCGGGCGCCGCCACGGCTCGGCCGGGGTGGTTGCCGCGCCGCGCCGGCAGGACCCCGTGCCTGCGGCCTGACCGGGCCGGATGCGGGCGGTCACGGGCGCGTAACGAGCGTTCAACAACCGGGCGCGGCAGTCGTCGGGCACCGGGTCGCCAGGCGTACGCTCCCGTCCAACGATTCACCGCTACGTGGCGGTGTGCACCTTGGGAAGGAGAACCGTCTTGCGCCCTGTGCGTGGGATGAGGATCGTCGCTGCGCTGGCGGTGGGTGGGCTCGCGCTGAGCGCCGCCGCCTGCGGCGACGCTCCCGATGAGAACAACAACGCTGGCGGCGGGGGCGCAAAGCCCGCTTCGAAGTACACCGCCTGCATGGTCACCGACATCGGCGGCATCGACGACAAGTCGTTCAACGCCTCCGCCTGGGCCGGCATCCAGGAGGCGGCCAAGGAGCAGACCAACATCGACCCGAAGTACGTCGCGTCCTCCAGCGAGCAGGACTACGAGCCGAACCTGAACCAGTTCGTCAACCAGAAGTGCAACTTCATCCTGGCGGTCGGCGGGCTGATGGCGGACGCCACCAAGAAGGTGGCCCTGGCCCACCCCGACCAGCAGTTCGGCATCGTGGACTCGGTGATCCCGGAGGCGTCGAACGTCTTCCCGATGCAGTTCGACACCGCCCAGGCGGCGTTCCTCGCCGGCTACCTGGCCGCCGGGTACTCCAAGACCGGCAAGGTGGCCACCTACGGCGGCCTGCCGATCCCCCCGGTGACCATCTTCATGGACGGCTTCGCCGACGGGGTGGCCTACTACAACCAGCAGAAGGGCAAGAACGTCCAGGTGCTGGGGTGGGACAAGGCCAAGCAGAACGGCTCGTTCGCGCAGAGCTTCACCGAACAGGCCAAGGGCAAGGCGATCAGTGACACGTTCGTCGCCCAGGGCGCGGACGTGATCATGCCGGTGGCCGGCGGCACCGGCCTGGGCACCGCCGCGGCCGCCCAGCAGTCGGGCGGCAAGTACTCGGTCATCTGGGTCGACCAGGACGGCTGCAACAGCGCTGCGCAGTACTGCTCGACGTTCCTCTCGACGGTCGTGAAGAACATCAAGGACGCGGTCAAGGAGGCCGTGGTCAAGGGCGCCAAGGGCGAGAAGCTGGACGCGTCGGCGGGCTTCATCGGCACGCTGGCCAACAACGGCGTCTCGCTGGCTCCGTTCCACGAGTTCGACAGCAAGGTCCCGGCCGAGCTGAAGTCCGAGCTTGACCAGGTCAAGCAGGACATCATCTCGGGCAAGATCAAGGTGACCTCACCGGCCCAGCCGAAGTGATGAGCCGGTCCCGGCCCGCATCGTGAGACGATGCCGAAGGTGCCCGGTCCCGTGATGCGCAACGCAACGTCCGGGGCCAGGCACCTTCGGCGCTAGCCGGGACGCACCTGCAGGAGGCCTGAGCTGAAACTTGAGCTGCGCGGGATCACCAAGAGGTTCGGGGATCTGGTCGCCAATGACAAGATCGACCTCACGGTTGAGCCCGGCGAGATACACGCGCTGCTCGGCGAGAACGGCGCGGGCAAGTCGACCTTGATGAACGTCCTCTACGGGCTGTTGCAGCCGGACGAGGGCGAGATCATCGTTGACGGCGTCCCGGTCACCATCCGCAGCCCGCGCGACGCCATCAACGCCGGCATCGGCATGGTCCACCAGCACTTCATGCTGGTACCGGTCTTCACCGTCACGGACAACGTGATGCTCGGCCACGAGCCGGCCCGCGGCGGCCCGCTCGGCTGGCTGGACCGCCGCCGGGCGCGGCGCGAGGTGGTCGAGATCTCCTCCCGGTACGGGCTGCGCGTCGAACCGGATGCGGTGGTCGAGGACCTGCCGGTCGGCGTCCAGCAGCGGGTCGAGATCGTCAAGGCGCTCACCCGCGAGGTGAACCTGCTCATCCTGGACGAACCGACCGCCGTGCTCACCCCGCAGGAGACCGACGAGCTGCTCAACGTGATGCGGACGCTGAAGGACTCCGGTAAGTCCATCGTCTTCATCACCCACAAGCTCAAGGAGGTCAAGGCGATCGCCGACCGCATCACGGTGATCCGCCGCGGTCGCGTGGTGGGTACCGCCCCGCCGGACACCAGCGAGGAGGACCTCGCCGCGATGATGGTCGGCCGCTCGGTGATATTGCAGGTGGAGAAGGGGCCGTCCCGGCCCGGGGAGCCGGTGCTGCAGGTCGCCGGCCTGGTGGTCAACGACGAGCGCGGCCAGCGCGCGGTCGCCGGCGTCGACCTGGAGGTCCGCGCCGGAGAGGTGCTCGGCATCGCCGGAGTGCAGGGCAACGGGCAGACCGAGCTGGTCGAGGCGATCATGGGACTGCGTCCGGTGGTGGCCGGCACGGTGGCCCTCTCCGGCGTGCCCATCACCGGCCGGCGGACCAAGGACATCCTGCGCGCCGGGGTCGGCTACGTGCCCGAAGACCGCAGCGTGGACGGCCTGGTCAAGGAGTTCACCGTGGCGGAGAACCTGGTGCTGGACATCTACGACCGCCCGCCGTACGGCAACGGCCTGCTGCTGCGCCCGGAGAGCATCGTCGCGTCGGCGAAGGAGCGGATCGGCCAGTTCGACGTGCGGACGCCCTCGGCCGAGGCGGCGGTCGGCACCCTTTCCGGCGGCAACCAGCAGAAGGTGATCGTGGCGCGGGAGATGTCCCGGCCGCTCAAGCTGTTCGTCGCGGCCCAGCCCACCCGCGGGGTGGACGTCGGCTCGATCGAGTTCATCCACAACCGGGTGATCCACGAGCGCGACGCCGGCACCGCCGTACTCCTGGTCTCCAGCGAGCTGGACGAGGTGCAGTCGCTGGCTGACCGGATCGCGGTGATGTACCGCGGGAAGATCCTCGCCGTCGTGCCACCGGACACCCCGCGCGAGGAGATCGGACTGCTGATGGCCGGCGTCACCGCCGGTGTCGACGGGCGTGGGACCTCGGACGGGAAGGTCGAGGCCGCGCCGGAGCCGGAGTCGGCATGACCGCGACAGAGCAGCGTGAGACGCCCGAGGCCACCCTGGCCCGCGAGGAGACCTTCCTTCAGCACTTCCTGCACAGCCTGTGGGCGGCGAACACGGTCACCGTCACGGTGCTGTCGATCGTGCTGGCCGTCATCGTCGGCGGCATCCTGATCATCGTCTCCGACGAGGACGTGCTCAACACGTACTCGTACTTCACCGCCCGGCCCAGCGACGCGCTCAACGCCAGCTGGGACGTGGTCAGCGACGCGTACGCGAACCTGTTCAAGGGCTCCATCGTCGACCCGGCCGCGGTCCAGGGCTGGATCGACGGCAGCAACGGCTGGCAGGCGGTGTTCAGTCCGATCTCGGAGACGCTGACCTACGCCGCACCGCTGGTGTTCACCGGGCTGGCGGTGGCACTGGCGTTCCGCGGCGGCTTGTTCAACATCGGCGGGCAGGGCCAGGCGGTGATAGGCGCGATCACTGCCGCGGTGGCCGGGATCCTGATCCCGCTGCCGATCGTCCTCGCCGTGACCGTGGCGGTGGTCGCCGGTGCGGCGGGTGGCGCGGTCTGGGGATTCGTCCCCGGGGTCCTCAAGGCACGCACCGGCGCCCACGAGGTGATCACCACGATCATGCTCAACTACACCGCCGGGCTGTTCCTGACCTGGATCGTGCTCCAGCGCGGCGTGCACGACCCGGATCGCACCGACGCGATCAGCAAGCCGGTCGACTCCGCGGCCCGCCTGCCGCACCTGCTCGGCGACGGGCTGCGGATGAACCTCGGCATCGTGCTCGCGGTGGCGGCCACCTGGGTCGTGGCCTGGCTGCTCAACCGGACCACGTTCGGCTTCGAGCTGCGGGCGGTGGGCGCCAACCCGGACGCCGCCCGGACTGCGGGCATGAGCGTGACCCGCACGTACACGCTGCTGATGGTGGTGGCCGGGGCGCTGGCCGGGCTGGGCGGCGCCACCCAGGTGCTCGGCACGGCGTACGCCCTGACCCCGGCCGTGGCGGGCAATATCGGCTTCGACGGCCTGCTGGTCGCCCTGCTCGGCCGCAACCGGCCCTGGGGGGTCCTGCTGGCGGCGCTGCTGTTCGGCGCGCTACGGGCCGGCGGCAACCGGATGCAGTCCTTCTCCGGCATCTCCCTGGAGCTGGTCACCGTGCTGCAGGCCCTGATCGTCATCTTCATCGCGGCGCCCGCACTGGTGAAGGCGATCTTCCGGCTGCGCGCCGCGCGGGCCGCCCGGCTGCAGACCAGCGTGGCGAAGGGCTGGTGAGCCGAGCATGTCGACTGCGACCGTGGACGACCTGACGGCCGTCGCCGAGGTCCGCAAGTTCTGGACCCGCGACCGCAAGGCCGGGCTCGTCTTCACCGTGCTCGGCGTGGTGGCGATGGGCTGGTTCGGTGCGCTGGCACCGGCGGAGACGGCCCGGTTCACCCTCAGCGAGGACGCTTCCGGGGCCGCGCTGGAGATCAACGGCCAGCTCGGCGCCGTGCTGTTCGGCGCGATCGCCGCGGCCGCCGGCGTCGGCCTGCTCACCGGTGCCGCCCGGCGCTGGCTGGGCCAGCTGATGGGCCTGGGCATCGTGTGCTTCGTCCTGTCCTTCCTGTGCTGGCAGGTGGCCGGGAAGTTCATGCCGCTGGTGGACACCGCCGCGGGCTCGCTGGAGCTGGCGCTGCCGTTGATCCTCGGGGCGATGGCCGGCGTGCTGTGCGAGCGCTCGGGCGTGGTCAACGTGGCGATCGAGGGCCAGTTCCTGATGGGCGCGTTCGGCGCCGCGCTGGTCGGCACGCTGGCCGCCAACGCCTGGTTCGGCCTGCTCGGCGCACTGGTCGGCGGCCTGATCATCGCCGCGCTGCTCGCCGTGCTCTCCATCCGCTACCTGGTCGACCAGGTCGTGGCCGGCATCGTGCTGAACCTGCTCGCGCTCGGCCTGACCGGCTTCTTGTACGAGCGGCTGATGCAGACCGACGCGGCGAAATACAACGAGCCGCCGCAGCTGCCGACCTGGCGCATCCCCGGGCTGGCCGAGATTCCGGTGCTCGGGCCGGTCGTCTTCGACACCAACCCGCTGGTCTACCTGGCACTGGCCCTGGTCGTGATCATCCACTTCGGACTGTCCCGGACCCGCTGGGGCCTGCGTACCCGGGCGGTGGGCGAGCACCCGACCGCGGCGGACACGGTGGGCATCCGGGTGCTCGGCACCCGGTGGCGCAACGTGCTGGTGGCCGGACTGGTGGCCGGTGCCGGCGGCGCCTACTTCACCGAGGTGGCGACCGGCAGCTTCAACAAGAACATGACCTCCGGTGCCGGCTTCATCGCGCTGGCCGCGTTGATCTTCGGCCGGTGGACCCCGGTGGGTGCCTTCGGCGCCGCACTCTTCTTCGGCTTCGCCAACAAGCTCGCCACCTACCTGAGCGCCACCGGCAGCTCGGTGCCCAGCCAGTTCCTGAACATGTTGCCGTACGTGGCGACCATCATCGCGGTTGCCGGGCTGGTGGGTCGGGTACGCGCACCGGCGGCCGATGGCAAGCCGTACGTGAAGGGTTGACGGATAGTGCAGATTGACTGGCCGGCGCTGCGCGCCGCGGCCACCGAGGTGATGCGCCGCGCGTACGCGCCGTACTCGAAGTTCCCGGTGGGTGCGGCCGGCCTGGTCGACGACGGCCGGGTGGTGACCGGGTGCAATGTGGAGAATGCCGCGTACGGCGTGGTCCTGTGCGCCGAGTGCGGGGTGGTCTCCGCCCTGCACGCCAGCGGCGGCGGCCGGCTGGTCGCACTCTCCTGTGTGGACGCCGACGGCGAGCCACTGATGCCCTGCGGCCGGTGCCGGCAGCTGCTGTGGGAGCATGGCGGTCCACAGTGCCTGATCGATGCGGATCCCGAGCCGCGGAGCATGGCCGAGCTGCTGCCGCACGCGTTCGACGTCACCGACCTGGACGCGGTGGACCGCCCGGCCGCCAAGCACGCCCCGGTCCTGCCGCCGGACCTGGCCGAGTGGCAGGGTCGCGGCACCGTCTTCATCCACGCCGACATGGCGGGCGGGCGACGGGTCTGGACCGGGTACTGGGAACGGTCCAGCACGCCGGAGGAGCCGGCCGGCATCCTCGAGGAGGCGCCGAACTGGGCGACCGCTGCGGAGGGTGCTGCCTGGGGGCGGGTGCGCACGCCGCGCGTGGTGGTGGTCAACGCCGACGGGACGACCGCGTGGGCCGGCGCGGGCGATCCGCCGGCCGGCATGCCGCGTTTTGAGGAGTAGCTGGCATGTTCGCTGACGTCATCCGGGTCAAGCGGGACGGCGGGGTGCTCTCCGCGGAACAGATCGACTGGGTGGTCGGCGCGTACACCCGGGGCGAGGTGGCCGAGGAGCAGATGGCCGCGCTGGCCATGGCGATCCTGCTGCGCGGCATGACCGCCGACGAGGTGGCCAGGTGGACGCACGCGATGATCGCCAGTGGGCAGCGGCTGGACCTGTCCGGGGTGCCGCGGCCCACTGTGGACAAGCACTCCACCGGCGGGGTGGGCGACAAGATAACGCTGCCGTTGACCCCGCTGGTCGCGGCGTGCGGGGCGGCGGTGCCGCAGCTGTCCGGGCGCGGGCTCGGGCACACCGGCGGCACGCTGGACAAGCTGGAGGCGATTCCCGGGTTCCGGACCGGGTTGAGCAACGCACAGTTCGTCGCCCAGCTGCGCCAGGTGGGCGCGGCGATCTGCGCGGCCGGCGAGGAGCTCGCCCCGGCCGACCGCAAGCTGTACGCCCTGCGCGACGTCACGGGCACGGTCGAGTCGATCCCGCTGATCGCCAGCTCGATCATGAGCAAGAAGATCGCCGAGGGGACCGCGGCGCTGGTGCTGGACGTGAAGGTCGGGTCTGGTGCGTTCATGAAGTCCGCCGACCGGGCCAGCGAGCTGGCCCGCACCATGGTGGAGCTGGGCAAGGCACACGGCGTCCGGACCGTGGCCCTGCTCACCGACATGTCCACGCCGCTGGGCCGGGCGGTCGGCAACGCGGTCGAGGTGGCCGAGGCGGTCGAGGTGCTCGCCGGCGGCGGGCCGGAGGACGTGGTCTCCCTCACGCTGGCGCTCGCCCGCGAGATGCTCGCGCTGGCCGGGCTCTCTGACGTGGATCCGGCGGACGCGTTGCGGGACGGGCGGGCGATGGACACCTGGCGGGCGATGGTGCGGGCGCAGGGTGGCGATCCGGACGCCCCGCTGCCGCAGGCCGCCGAGGCCGAGGTGGTCAGGGCGGACCGCGACGGCGTGGTGGCCGCGGTCGACGCGTACGGCATCGGGGTGGCGGCCTGGCGCCTCGGCGCGGGCCGGACCCGCAAGGAGGACCCGGTCTCGGCCTCCGCCGGCGTCGTGCTGCACCGTAAGCCCGGTGACCCGGTCCGTGCCGGCGATCCGCTCTACGAGCTGCGTACCGACGATCCGGGCCGGCTGCCCGCGGCCCTGGCCCTGGCCGCGGAGGCGGTGGTGGTCGCGGACGCCGCACCGGCCCGCCCCCCACTCGTGATGGACCGGCTCGACTAGGACGATCCGTGCCCCTGCCAGCGCCTGACCCGGCCACCGTCCGCGTCGCGAGCCTGGCTGAGCTGCGCCGGCTCGGCCTGCCACTGCCGCCGCCGCAGTTCCCGCTGGTCTGGGAGCCCGGGGACGAGGTGGCGCTGCGGCCGACCGCCGAGATCGAGGCGCGGGCGGCCGTGCTCAACGTGGTGCTCGCCCGCGCCTTCGGCATGCCCCAGGAGGAGGCGATGAGCTGGCTGCTCAACGCCCGCCTGATGGAGTCGGTCACCAAGCCGGAGTGGCGGTACGTGACGACCGGCCAGGGCGACCACCGCTCGTTCGTGCTGCACTTCGACGCGATCTTCGCGCTCACCTGGGTGCTCGGGCTGAGCAAGCACATCGACCCCGCCGGCCCGCCTGACCCGGGGCTGATGGACCGGCTGCCCAACCTGGCCGGCGGCGAGTCCTACCAGCACTGGCGGTCCCGCTCGCTCGCCGCGCCCCGGGCCGCCACCGAGGTGGCCGCCATGCTGGACCTGCACTACTGCCTGGACTGGGCGTACCTGGAGGCGGAGCGGGAGGGGCTGGCGCTGCCCGGGCCGATCGACTCGAACGCCACCGGCCAGCGGCGCTGGGCGCTGGAGTGGTCGGTGATCTTCATCGGCCCGTACCACGATCCACCGTCCGCCTGGGACGAGATCGATCTCGCCACCTGACTCCCGCTTTCCCCGCGATCTTGCAGTTGTGCCCCCCGACTTAGGCTGATTTAAGGGGTATTCCGGGGTACACAACTGCAAGATCGCGGGGTGAAGAGGCGGAGGTGGACGGAGGCGGTGACCGTGGTCGGGCTGGGG
>JADGHA010000103.1 GCA_019689695.1 Micromonosporaceae bacterium
GGCGGTCGCGGCGTGAGGCCAGTTGCCGGCCGTCGGGCCCGAGGTCAGTCGGCCGCCCGGTCCACCGCCATCTCGCCCAGCTCCGACCAGCCGTCCCCCGGCACGGTGACGTTGATGATCCGCGGTGTCTCCTGCAGGTACGCCGGTAGCGTCTGCTGGGCCGTCTTGAAGTGCGCGGACTGGACGTGCGCGGCGCCGGCCGCGTCGTCGCGGAAGGCCTCGACCAGGACGTACTCGGTGGGCTCCTCGACGCTGCGCGACCAGTCGAACCACAGGCAGCCGGGTTCGGCGCGAGTGGCCTGGGTGAACTCACGGGTGATCTGCGGCCACTGGTCCGCGTGCTCGGGCAGCACCCGGAACTTCGCGGTGATGAAGATCATGCCATCCACGTTAGCCGCCGCGTGGCGGCCCGGTGGATCACCCGTGGGACGGGTAGACCTGCTTGTGCCGCAGCGAGCTCGGCGCGTTGACGTCGGCGTTGCGGTCCACGCCGATGCCCAGCCGCTCGACCAGCTCGCCGCCGAGCCAGGCGGTGAAGAGGGCCACCACCACTCCGGCGAAGCTGCACCCCAGCGCCGCGGGGCTGGGTTCCCAGTTGTCGGCTCTCAGGCGCAGCGCCCAGCTGGCCGCAAAGAGCGCGAGGACCAGGACGTTCCCGCCGCCGTGCAGCGCACCGATCCGCCGGGCCCGACTGCGACGCGGAACGCGCAAATAGTCCAGGAAGCCGAAGAACCCGGCGACGACCCCGCCGATGACGCCAGCGGCGATCATGTAGGCGGACGCGATGGCGAACCCATCGCGGTAGGACGCGAGATAGATGATGTCGAAGATGACGGCGGTGGCGAGTAGGCCCAGCGGGAACACGATCAGCATCGGGTGTATCGCATGCCCGGCAGCTTTAGCTCGACTCTCCATGGCTTCTGCTCCTCAGTCGGATGGGCCCAGCCGTACCCCGCCATGGAGGTCCAGAAACTAGGACGAAACAGACCAGACACGTACTCAGCGCTGGTTACCGGGCATCGACGCCGCCGATCGGGTCGTCTGCAGGATCAGGTCGGCGACCAGGTCCGGGTCGTCGGTCATCGGCACGTGACCGCAGTCGGGGAGCGTGACGTGGCGGGCCTCGGGCAGCAGCCGCCGGGCCCGCTCGGCCTGATGGGGCGGGAGGATGCGGTCCTTCGCACCCCAGGCGACGGTCACCGGGACCGAGGGTGTGCCGGCGAACCGGTACCCGCGCGACGAGCGGGCGACCGGCCGGAAGCCGCGGGCCCGCCGGAACGCGAGCGCGTCCTCGACGGCCCGCTGGTAGTCCAGCCGGCGCGGGTGGGCCAGCAGAGGGGCGTAGCAGTACGCCCGGAACGCGGCGATGCGCATCGACTGGCGGATCAGCGGCGCCGGGAGGAACCTGCTGGCCCGCATCAGGCTCAGCGTGGCCAGGGTCCGCCGCCGCTCGGCCTCGGTGAAGAACCCGGCGGGGGAGAAGGCGGTCGCCGAGCGGACCTGCCCTGCCACGGCCAACTCCAGCGCGATCGCGCCGCCGAGGCTGTACCCGGCCACGTGCGGCCGGTCCAGCCCTTCGGCCGCGAAGTACTCCGCCATCATCGCCACGGTCGCGGCCATGCCGCGCGGCATGCCGCCGGGCGGCACCGGGGACTCGCCGAAGCCGGGCAGGTCGATCGCGATCACGTCGTGGTGCGCGGCGAGCCGGTCGAGCACAGGCGTCCACGCCTGCCAGCGGTGGCCGATGCCGTGCACCAGTACCAGCGGCTCGCCGGCGCCGCACCGCATGAGGTTGAGCCGCATCCGGTCACTCCTTCCCGGGCCGGGCCGCGCTGTGCGCTCCGAAGAATCGGCCCAGCCGCAGTACCTCGGCCTCCATCTGCTCGACCCGCTGCCCGTGCCGGGTGCCGGCTGCGATCACCCGGTCGCCGAGCGGGCTCAGGATCACCGACCGCAGCGCCTGCGCAGCGGCCACCGACCGCGGCACGTACACCCGGCGCCTGCGCCGCTCGATCGCCCGCACCAGCGCCTCGGCGCACGCCTGCACGCTGGTCGTGGCGCCGAAGGGCGGCGGCAGCTTGCGCAGCGCGGCCCGGAACGACCCGAGGTCGCTCTGGAAGCCACGCACCATGTCGGTGTCCACCCAGGACGGATGCGCCACGCCGACCCGGACGCCACGGTGGGCGGTCTCCATCCGCAGCACGTTGCCGAACTGCTCGACGCCGGCCTTGGCGGCGCAGTAAGCGGCCATCCCGGGCAGCGCGGTGAACGCGGCCGCGGAGGAGACCAGCAGGCAGTAGCCCCGGCTGTCGAGCAGGTGCGGCAGGGTCGCCCGGACCGTGCGGATGACGCCGCCGAGGTTGACCTCGACGGTCCGCAGCAGGGCGTCGACCGGGCTGATCGCGACGGTGCCCAGGTTGGCCACGCCGGCGTTGGCCACCACCACGTCCAGGCCGCCCAGCGCCCGGACCGCCCCCGCGACCGCGCTCTCGACGCCGGCCTGGTCGGTCACGTCCGCCTCGTACCAGAACGCGTCCACGTCGGAGGCGACCGCGGCGAGCCGGTCGGGTTCGAGCCCGACGAGGGCCAGCCGGGCCCCGCGCGCCGCGGCGAGCCGGGCGACGTGCTCCCCGATGCCGCGGGCGGCGCCGGTGACCAGCACGGCCTTTCCGGCAAGTGGTGAGGGCATCTCACACCTCCTGAAGGACCGGGACGGGCCGGTAGTCCTCGGGCCGGAAGCGGCGCAGCCGCAGCCGGAAACCCGTGGCGTAGCCGGGCCAGATGGTCGGGTTGTGCCCGGTACGGTCCAGGTACCAGCTGGTGCACCCCCCGGAGGTCCACACCGTGCCCGCCATCTTCGCGTCGACGGCGGCGGCGAAGCGCTCCTGAGCCTCCGGGTCCGGCTCGATGGCCGGCACGCCGGTGCGGCGCATGTACTGCAGCGCCGCGACCACCTGGTGGAGCTGGCTTTCGATCATCAGCACCACCGAGGTGTGCCCCAGCCCGGTGTTCGGGCCGAGCAGCAGGAACAGGTTGGGGAAGCCGGCCACCATCGTGCCCAGGTAGGCGCGCATGGTCGGGGTCCACGCCTGCGCCAGGGTGCGCCCGCCACGACCACGGACGTGGTGCATCACCGGCGGGTCGGTGACGTGGAAACCGGTACCGAAGATGATGGTGTCGACCTCGTGCTCGGCGCCGTCCTCAGTCACGATCGCGTGCGGAAGCACCTGGCGGATCCGTTCCACGACAACGTCCACATTGTCCCTGGTGAGGGCGGGGTAGTAGTCGTTGGAGAGCAGCACCCGCTTGCAGCCCATCACGTAGGTCGGCGTGAGCTTCGCCCGCAGCGCCGGATCGGGCACCTGCCGGTGGAGGTGGGCGCGCGCCAGCGCCTGGACCCGCTGGTTGAGCCACGGGTGCAGGAAGCCGAGCGCGAACGCCTCCCGGCCCCAGTAGAGGGCCGTCCGCACCAGGCGCTGCGCGCCGGGCACCGAACGGTAGACAGCACGCTCCACGCGGCTGATCGGGCGGCTGCGGCGGGGCAGTACCCACGGCGGGGTGCGCTGGAACACCGTCAGCGACTCGACCTGCGGCGCGATCCGTGGGATGAACTGGATCGCCGAGGCTCCGGTGCCGACGACCGCCACCCGCCGGCCGGCGAGGTCGTGGTCGTGCCGCCATCGTGCGGAGTGGAACACCGTGCCCTGGAAGGTGTCCAGCCCGGGAATGTCCGGGATGGACGGTTCAGAGAGCGGGCCGGTGGCGTTGATCACCACCCGGGCGCGGAATGTACCGTGGGAGGTCTCGATCTGCCAGCGCTGCTCGTGGTCGTCCCAGGTCATCTCCCGCACGAAGTGGCCCAGCCGCAGGTACGGACCGATGCCGAACCGGTCCACGCAGGCGCGCAGATAGTCCCAGATCTCCTGGCCGCTGGAGAAGGTGTCCGACCAGTCGGGGTTGAGCGCGAAGGAGAACGAGTACAGGTGGGACGGCACGTCGCAGGCCAGCCCGGGGTACGTGTTGGCGCGCCAGGTGCCGCCCACGTCGTCCGCCTGCTCGAAGACGAGGAAGTCGTCGAACCCGGCCCGCTTGAGCCGGATCGCCGCGCCGAGCCCACCGAATCCGGCGCCGATGATCGCCACGTCGACCGTGTTCATTCAGCCTCCACCGGCCACGGCGGTGGGGAGACGCCGGTGACCCGCACCGCCCCCCACGGATCCACCTCGCTCAGTCGCACCGGGACCGGGTCGCCTCCCGCGATGCGCAGCCTCGCCGAGCGCACGCCGGACGCGAACAGCCGCGTGACCTGCTCCTGCGGTGCGATCCGGCCGGCCCAGTGGTATCGACCGTCGACCGGCTCGAGCCGGCCGGAGAGTCTCACCTGGACGGTGACCTCGGTGCCGTCCGCCGAGAGGGCGGCCTGCCCGGCGTACGCCTCAGCGGTCATCGTGGACCTCCGCGAGCCGCAGGCCGCCCGGGAGGTCGGCGCTCGCGCGGACGCCGTCGAACCCCTGCCACATCAGGGTGGCGACGTAGTCGGTCAGCGCAGCCCGGCTCATCGGCCGGCCGCGCTCCAGCCACCAGTCACCGACCGCGGTCACGAAGCCCACCAGGCCGTACGCCCAGGGCTCGGCCGGGCCGGCGTCAAGGCCGAGCGCGCGCAGCCGGTCGCCGATCACCCGCGACAGCTCGACGGCGACCTTCCCCGACGCCTTGGCCACCAGGTTGTGCCCACCGGACAGCCCGGAGTGGTGCATCAGGAACCGGTACAGGTCCGGGCGGCTCTCGATGGCGCCGAGGTAAGCGTCCACTGTGGCCGCGATCAGCGACCGTTCCTCGCGCACCTGGGCGACCGCCGGGGTGACCTCCTCGACCACGAGTTGGGCCACGTACTCGCCGACCGCCAGCCACAGCTGGGCCTTGTCGGCGAAGTACCGGTACAGCACCGGCTTGCTGACCCCGGCGACCGCGGCCACCTGGTCCATGTCCACCTCGGGGCCGTGCTGGTTGAAGGCGTCGAGGGCGGCGCGGACCAGATCCTGCCGGCGCCGCCGCCGGTGCGCGTCCCAGCGGGTCCGGCGGCCGTCCGGTGAGGTGTTGACCGGCGGCGATTCCTGTTGCACGCTACCAGTAGTAACAGTTACGTCTGGAAACGGCAATGGCCCGATGCGCTGGGCGGTGGGGATGGCTGAAACCAGGGAACAGACCGCCGATCGGCTGCTGCGGTCGTCGGCGCGCGTCTCGTACGACCCGGTCGTCGAGATCGACTGGGCGGCCCCGCTCGATCCGGACGCGTTCTGGCTGCCGCCGCACCGCAGCAGCCTCTACGGCACCGCGCTGTGGGAGCGGCTGGACCACCGGCAGCGGGTCGAGCTGACCAAGCACGAGGTGGCCAGCGGTGCGAGCGCCGGCATCTGGTTCGAGACCATCCTCATGCAGATGCTGGTCCGGGAGTACTACCGACAGGACCCGACCAGCAGGCACGCCCAGTACGCGCTGACCGAGGTGGCCGACGAGTGCCGGCACTCGGTGATGTTCGGCCGGATGATCGAGACGATGGGCTGTCCGGTGTACCCGGCGAACCCGCTGGAGCAGGTCCTCGGCGGGTTCCTCAAGGCCACCGCGCGCGGCCCGCACATGTACGCCGCGATCCTGCTCGCGGAAGAGATCCTGGATGCCTTCCAGCGTGAGATCATGGTGGACGCCACGCTGCAGCCGCTGATCCGCGCGGTGGCGCACATCCACGTGGTGGAGGAGGCCAGGCACGTCGCGTACGCCCGGGCCGAGCTTGCCCGGCAGGTGGCGGCCGCCGGTCCGGCGCGCCTGGCGTACGCCCGGTTGGTCACCGCCCGTGCTGCCTACTCGGTGGCGAATCGCCTGGTCCATCCGCGGGTGTACGCCGCGGTTGGTATCCGACCCCGGGACGGGGTCGCCGCGGCCAGGGCCAACCCGCACTGGCAGGGGACCTTGCGCTGGGCGGCCGGCAAGGCGCGGGCGTACCTGGACGAGCTGGGCATGCTGTCCGGGCCGGGACGCCGGCTGTGGCGCCGCGCCCATCTCATCTGAACGACCCCGCCCAACCAGGAAGCTGAACGGCCGCCTCAGCCGTGGTGCTCCGCCTCGACGAGGGCGGCGAGGTTGGCCAGGGCCATGCGCGTCCCGGCTTCGTTGGCCTCGGCCGGGATGGCGTCGGGGACGCCCTCGTGCACGATGAGGACGTCGGTGCCGCCGTTCGCGTCGGTGAGCGTGGTGGTCATCGTCATCGTGCCCTGAAGTGCCGGATCGTCGGTCTCGAACTGGAGCACCTCGACGACCTGTTCGTCGGGCACCAGCCGCTGGAAGTAGCCGTGGTAGGTGTCGGTGTGTGCCGCCGACTTGCCGGTCGCGTCCGGTGCCTGGTAAGTCAGCGAGACGCGGAACCTGCCGCCTTCCCGGGGGTCGAGCTCGTGCACGTGGCCGCGCATCCCGGCCGGCACCCGCCACTTCGCAACCGCGCTCGCGTCCAGTAGCGCACGGTAGACGGCGGGGCGCGGAGCATTGACATGCTGACAGATCCGCGTCGAATACATGAATCCGGAGGATATCCGGCCCGGCGTAAGGTCGGGCGAGGACGATGGGAGGCCCGGATGAGGAGAAGCAGCGACCGCATTCTGACCAGCCATGCCGGCAGCCTGCCCCGGCCGGCCGATCTGATCGAGTTCAACCGGGCGCACCTGGTCGGCGAGTCCACCGACGAGGCGGCGTTCGACAGCCGGTTGCGCGAGGGCGTCGTTGAGGTGGTGCGCCGGCAGCGGGAGATCGGCATCGACATCCCCAACGACGGCGAGTACGGCCACACCATGGGCTACAAAGTGGACTACGGGGCCTGGTGGACGTACGTCTTCGCCCGGCTGGGCGGCCTGGAGCTGGCCGAGGGGGTGCACCTGCGGGACATGCGGCCGCGCCGGTCGCAGCCGGGCAAGGTGGTGCTGACCAGCATGGCCGACCGCCGGGATCGGCAACTGTTCGCCGAGGCGTACGACGACCCGGAGTCGGGCGTGACGATCGGTCGCAGCCCGGTCCGGTTCCCGGTCGTGCGCCACCCGCTGACCTACATCGGCCAGGAGGCGGTGCAGCGGGACATCGCCAACGTCAAGGCGGCGATGGCCGCCGCCGGTGTCGAGGAGGGTTTCCTCAACGCGATCGCGCCGGGCAGCTGCGCCCGCTTCGCCAACGAGTACTACGACTCCGATGAGGAGTTCCTCTGGGCCACGGCCGAGGTGATGCGCGAGGAGTACAAGGCCATTGTGGACGCCGGGCTCATCCTGCAGCTGGACGACCCGTGCATCGCGGAGAACTGGGACCAGATCAACCCGGAACCGTCCGTGGAGGACTACAAGAAGTTCACCATGGTACGGGTCGAGGCGCTCAACTACGCCATCCGCGACCTGCCCACCGACCGGATCCGGTTCCACCTGTGCTGGGGCAGCTGGCACGGACCGCACGTGACGGACATCCCGATGGCCGACATCGTCGACGTCATGCTCGCCATCAACGCGGGCGCCTACCTGTTCGAGGCCGGCAACGTGCGCCACGAGCACGAGTGGAAGGTGTGGCACGACGTCACGCTGCCGGACGGGAAGATCATCGTGCCGGGCGTGGTGAGCCACGCCACCAACCTGGTCGAGCACCCGGAGGTGGTCGCCGACCGGATCGTCCGGTTCGCCGAGGCGGTCGGCCGGGAGAACGTCATCGCCGGCACCGACTGCGGCCTGGGCGGCCGGGTGCACCCGCAGATCGCCTGGGCCAAGCTGGAGGCCCTGGCCCAGGGCGCGCGGCTGGCTACCCAGCGACTCTGGCGGTGATCCCGCCGCCCACCACGGCGACGAAGGTGTGTGGCCGGATGGTCACCACGACCCGCTCGGCGGCGTCCCGGATCGGGTAGTCCATGCCGTACCGGTGCTGCAGCGACTTGTAGAAGGAGGCCTCGGCGTCGTCGTCCTCGATCTTCTCGACGACGCCGCGGATCTCCAGGAACCGGTACTGGTCCTCGGGGTCGGCGATGGAGAGGGCGACCCGCGGCTCGGCGGCGAAGTTGCGGAACTTCTGCCGGGACTTGGTGTGCGTCATCCGGATCCGCGCGCCGTCCCAGACGAACCACATCACGCTGGACTGCGGGCCGCCGTCCGGGCGGACCGTGGCCAGGTGCGCGAAGAGCGGGCGTTCGAGAAGGTCGCGGTGGCTTTCGGGTACGTTCACATGCCCAGCGTCCACCCGCCCAGCCTCGCATGCCGCCGGGCCCGGCGCAGTGTGACCTTGGTCCTTGGGTTGACTCGATTCAAAACGGGCTGCGCGACGACACCGGGGCGAAGACGTGCCGACCGGTGAGCTGTCCGCTCACCGTCCGCTCGCAGCGCCGGACGCCGTGGCGCCGGTCACACCGCAGGTCACCGGGCTGGGCCTGCCCGGCCCAACTCGGTGACCGTGCTGCGGGTGGCCGGCCGCCAACCTGCCAGCCCGGCGGCTAACCTGCCAGCGCGGCGGCCTTCTGGGCGACCTCGCGCAGTACCCGGCCGGCGGTGGCGAGGTCGTCCGGGTCGAAGCCGGCATAGATCCGGCCGGTGAGCCGGACCACCTCGTCGTTGAGCCGCTGGTAGGTGTCCGCACCGTGCGGGGTCAGCGCGTACCCCTCGGCGACCTGGTGGATGAGGCCGCGCGCCCCGGTCCGGCTGAGCAGCCGGTCCACTTCGGACTCGGCGAGGGTGAGCGTCCGCGCGAGGGTGCCGGCGAGCGTGCCGCGGCCGACCGGGCCGCCGTTCTGGCTGAGCAGGCGGAGCACGACCCACTCGTGGAAGTCGGAGCCGGCCCCGGCGAGCAGGTTGTCCAGGAGAGCCCGGGTGGCGTAGTGCGCCTCGCCGATGTCCTGTCCGGTCAGGGGAGGTGGAGTGGTCATGGGTTGTCGTCCTCCAGAAGTGTCCGCAACGTCTCGGCCAGCTCCCGGGTCCGCTTGCCCCGGGTGCCGCCCAACGACTTGGTGAGGTTGTCCAGCAACGCCTGCACGGCGGCGATCGCCTCCACGGCGACCTGTGCGCCGCGCTCGGTCAGCGTCAGCTGGACGGCTCGGGTGTCCGCGGGGTGCTCGGCGCGCTGGAGCAGGCCGGAGCCTTCCAGCGCGCGGGCCAGCTTGGACACGAAGACGGGCTCCAGGCCGGTGTGCTCCGCCAGCTCCCGCTGGCTCGGCCGGCGGCCGGCCTGCGACATCCCGTACAGCGACGCGAGCAACGAGTACTGCGCGTGAGTGAGCCCGAAAGGGGCGACGGCCCGGTCGACTGCCGCCCGCCATTTCGTGGACAGCCGCCATACGAGATAGCCCACGCTGGCTTCACTAGCCATGGACATACTGTACATGGCTAATGAAGCCATGGCAACTATTGCCTTGGCCGGCTATCGGGCCGCGCAGCCATCGATCGGCTGTCAAGTGATGATGGTCGATTCTGTCCGGTTCCGCGCGAGGTGGCCCGGGCCAGCCGGCCAGCGGATCGTGCCGCAGCGGTGGCAAGGTGGAGGCATGCGGCTGGCGACGTGGAACGTCAACTCGGTGCGGGCCCGGCTGCCCCGGCTGCTGGGCTGGCTGGCGGAGACGAAGCCTGACGTGGTCTGCCTGCAGGAGACCAAGTGCGCCGCGGCCGAGTTTCCGGTGGCCGAGGTGGGCGAGCTCGGGTACGAGACGGCGGCGCACGGCGCCGGCCGGTGGAACGGGGTCGCCGTGCTGTCCCGGGTCGGCCTCGACGACGTCACCTTCGGCTTCCCCGGCGAGCCGGGCTTCCGCGGCGAGCCGGCCGAACCCAGCCTCCTGGACGCGCTCGGCGAGCCCGAGCCGCCCGGCCCGGAGGCTCGCGCGCTCGGTGCGACCTGCGCCGGGGTGCGGTTCTGGTCGCTGTACGCGCCGAACGGCCGGACGCCGGAGTCGGCGCACTACACGTACAAGCTGGCCTGGTTCGGGGCGCTGCGCGCGGCGCTCGGCGCGGAGCTGGCGACCACCCGCGCGCTGGTGGCCTGCGGCGACTTCAACGTCGCGCCCACCGACGCCGACGTCTGGGATCCGGCCGCGTTCGTGGGGGCGACCCACGTGACCCAGGCCGAGCGAGCCGCGCTGGCCGGGCTGCGGGCGCTCGGGCTGATGGACATCGTTCCCACCCCGATGAAGGGACCCAACCCGTTCACCTACTGGGACTACCGGGCCGGCATGTTCCACAAGGACATGGGCATGCGGATCGACCTGGTGTACGCCACCGAGGCGGTGGCCGGCCGGGTGCGCTCGGCGTACGTGGACCGCGAGGCCCGCAAAGGCAAGGGCCCCTCGGACCACGCGCCGATCGTGGTCGACCTGCAGTAGCCTGATGGCCCGCCGCCCCGTGCCCTGGCCGGCCGATCTCGGCCCGTCACCGCGCCCGCGGCTGCCCCGGTTCAGCGCGGCTGCACGGGCCGACCTGGACCGGTCACCAGAGCCTGGCTGTGCCCCGGGTAGGCACCTGAGTACGCGGTCGAGCCGCGGCACCGTGGCCCGCGCCGCCCGTGTGGGGTCGAATGTAGGGATGTTGGATGTGTTCCGCACCGGCTCGTTGGTCGCCGCCGCGCTCACCACCGGGCTGGCGGCCGGCCTCTTCTCCGCGTACGCCTACTCGGTGATGCCGGGCCTCGGCCGCACCGACGACCGGACCTTCGTCATGGGAATGCAACGCATCAACGTGGCGATCCTCAACGCCTGGTTCGCGCTCTGCTTCGTGGGCGCGCTGGTCTTCACCGTGCTCGCCATGGCGCTGCACCTCCCCGGCAGCGGACACTCCGTGCTGCCGTGGATCGTCGCGGCCCTGGTGCTGTACGTGGCCGTCCTCGCCGTCACGTTCGCGGCGAACGTGCCGCTCAACAACGCGCTCGACGCCGCCGGGGACCCGGATCGGATGACCGACCTGGCCGGAGTCCGGCAGCGTTTCGAGGCGGCGTGGGTCCGCTGGAACATCGTGCGCACAGCGGCCAGCGTCGCCGCGTTCGGCTGCCTGCTCTGGGCCCTGGTCCTGCACGGACGCGTGGCGTAGATGGCACCGTCCGGCGGGCCCGGCCAGCCTGCTGGCC
>JADGHA010000104.1 GCA_019689695.1 Micromonosporaceae bacterium
GCCCGAACCCGACCAGCGGCCCGAACGCCGGATCGTCCACCATCTCCACCACGCAGGCCACACCGGGCTCGACCATCGGCTGGACCAGCACCCGCTCCCCGAACGACTCCGCCACCTCCCGGTAAGCCCGGCGCACCGCCGCCGCGTCGGCCAGGTCGAGCCGTACCGCACCGAGGTCGAGCCGGTGCCGCATCCCGGCCTTGGCCGCCTTCAGCGCCACCGGGTAGCCGAACCGGTCCGCCGCCGCCACCGCCGCGTCGACCGAGCCGGCCTCCGTCGAGGGCACCACCGTTATCCCGTACGCCGACAGCGGATCGGCCGCCTTGACGTCGATATGGGACAGAGCCGGGAGCTGGCCGACGGGTGCCCGGCGCCACTCGGCGTACCGCGCCACCCGGGCCAGCGCCCGCACGGCCTCCTCGACCGAGCGGTACCGGGTCGAGTCGACGACGGTCACGTCACCCTCGTCAAGGACCGGCGGCTGGAACGGCGCCGAGCCGGGCAGCGGTGGGGCGACCGCGAGCACCACCGAGTCGACGTCGCCGTCTCCCTCCACGACGGACAGTCCGTGGTCGCGGCACGCCGCCTCGGCGATCCAACCCAGCGCCCGGTCGTTGGCCACCACCCGCACCCGGCGGCCGGCCGGCAGCGGCTGCTGCGCCAGCAGCACACCGACGTCGAACATCTCGGCGACGGTGTCCACGCGGATCACGCCGGAGTGGGCGAAGAGCGCGGCGGCGGTGTTCGCGTCCATCATGGACCCTGGCCGGGACAGGGACGCGACCGCGACCACGGGTTTGCGGCGCCCGACCCGGCGGGCCAGCCGGGCGAACTTGCGGGGGTTGCCGAAGGTCTCCAGGTAGAGCAGGACGGCGTCGGTGGCCGGGTCGTCCTCCCAGTACTGCAGCAGGTCGTTGCCGGAGACGTCGGCCCGGTTCCCTGCGGAGACGAAGCTGGACAGGCCGACGCCGCGCCGCGCCGCCTCGGCGAGCAGTGCCACACCCAGCGCGCCGGACTGGCTGAAGAAGCCGATCCGGCCACGCGGCGGCAGCACCGGGGAGAGCGTGGCGTTGAGCCGCACCGCTTCGTCGGTGTTGGCGATGCCGAAGCAGTTGGGTCCGACCAGCCGCATGCCGGCGGCCCGGACGGCAGGCAGCAGCTCGGCAGCGTCCACATCGGTCACCACGACGAGGCCGTGCACGCCCGCCGCGGCCGCGTCGGCCACCACACCCGGCACCTGGTCGGCCGGGACGGCCACCACGGCCAGATCCGGCCGCCGGCCGGAGTCCACGAGAGACGGATATGCCGGAAGCCCGGCCACCATCTCCGCGTACGGATGGATCGGGTAGATGTCCCCGGTGAAGCCGGCGCCGCGCAGGTGCTCGAGCAGGGCGGCTCCGATGCCCTGGCCGCTCGTGCTCGCCCCGTACACGGCTACCGAGCGCGGAGCCAGCAGCCGCGCGATCGAACGCGCCTCGGTGCGGTGCTCGCGGTCCCATTGCACTTCCCGCGACCGTTCGGTCGGCGCAATGGGGAAGGTCACGTGCACCACCCCGTCGGCGTAGCGCCGCTGCACCTGGTATCCGGCGTCGGAGAAGACCTTCAGCATCGGGGCGTTCTCCGGCAGCACCTCGGCCACGAACCGGGTGATGCCCACCTCCCGCGCCGCGGCCGCCAGATGCTCCAGCAGTACCGAGCCGATCCCGCGACCCTGGTGCGCGTCCTCCACCACGAACGCGACCTCGGCCTCCTCGGCGCCGGCGCCGAGCCGGTCGTACCGGCCCACCGCGAGCAGCTGACCGCCGGCCGACACCACCAGCGCCTCGCGGTCGTGGTGGTCGACGTTGACGAAGCGCTCCAGGTCGTGCGGCGGGATGCGGGGGTACGGCGAGAAGTAGCGCAGGTAGCGGGTTCGCGGGGAGAACCGGGCGTGCAGCGCGACGATCGCGTCGGCGTCCGCCGGCGTGATCGGGCGCAGGTGCACGGCCGTGCCGTCGGCCAGCAGCACGTCCGCCTCGCGGGCCGGCACGTCAGTCCCGCGGGTCGTCGGGGTCCAGGCCGTGCAGCGGGAAGACCGCCCGGCGGGTCGCCGCGATTGCCCGGTCCACCGCGTCCGGCTCGCCGGTCGGCTGCCACGGCTGGTACGCCGCCTCCGCGTCGTCGGTCATCCGCAGCGGGACCTCCCGGTCCGGCCGGCGCTGCCGGGCCAGCTCCCGCCAGGCGGCCGGGGTGGGCGTGGCCGGGTCGAGCGGTTCCCCGGTGGCGATGGCCAGCAGATGCGTCCACGCCCGCGGGACCGCCTCCACGAGGGCGTACCCGCCGCCGCCGGTGGCCACCCACCGGCCCTCGCACAGCTGGTCGGCCAGGTCACGCAGCGCGAGATAGGCGGCCCGCTGGCCGTCCACGGACAACCGCAGGTCGGCCAGCGGGTCCAGCCTGTGCGTATCGGCCCCACACTGGGTGACCAGGATCTGCGGCCGGTACCGGCGCAGCAGCGACGGCACGACCGCGTGGAAGGCGCGCAGCCAGCCGGCATCGCCGGTACCGGGCGGCAGGGCGACGTTGACCGCCATACCCTCGGCGCCCGGGCCGCCGGTCTCCTCCGCGAAGCCGGTGCCCGGGAACAGGCTCAGTGGTGACTGGTGCAGGCTGATGGTGAGCACCCGCGGATCCCGGTAGAAGGCGGCCTGCACGCCGTCGCCGTGGTGCACGTCGACATCCACATAGGCCACCCGTTCCGCGCCGAGGTCGAGCAGCCGGGCGATGGCCACCGCAGGGTCGTTGTAGATGCAGAACCCGGAGGCCTGGGCGCGCATCGCGTGGTGCAGGCCGCCGGCGATGTTCACCGCCCGCCGGGCCCGGCCCTGCCACACCGCCTCGGCCGCGGCCAGGCTGGCACCGGCCACCAGGGCGCTGGCCTCGTGCATCCCGTCGAAGACGGGGTTGTCCGGGGTGTTCAGGCCGTACCCGGAGAAGAACCCGTGGTCCGGCGCGGCCTTCACGGCGGCCAGGTACTCCGGGGCGTGGACCCGGGTCAGCGCGGCCTCGTCGGCCGGCCGCGGCCGGACCACCGTTACGCCGTCCCGGTCCAGCACGCCCAGCTTCCGGGCGAGCGCCATGGTCAGCTCCACCCGCACCGGATCAAGTGGGTGGTCACCGAGGTTGTAGCCGAGCAGGGCCTCGTCCCACATCACCACCGTGCCGGTCATCAGGACCCCACCGCCACCGGCCGGTCCGGATCCGTGATCCACTCGCTCCACGAGCCCACGTACAACGCGGCGTCGGTTCGCCCGGCCTGATGCAGGGCGAGCACCGTGTGCGCCGCTGTCACGCCCGAGCCGCAGTACGCGCCGACCGGCGCGTCCGCGCGTACTCCCGCCGAGGCGAACGTGGCCCGGAGCTGGTCGGCCGGACGGAGCCGGCCCTGCTCGTCGACGTGCTCGGTGGTCGGCAGGTTCACCGCGCCCGGGATGTGTCCGGCGACCCGGTCGATCGGCTCGGTCTCGCCGCGGTAGCGCTCCGGAGCCCGCACGTCCAGCAGCACCCCGTCACGTGCCAGCGCAGCGGCGGCGTCGGCGTCGAGCACCGGCAACCCACCCGGGCGTACCGTGAAGTCGCCGGCCGGCCGTCGCTCCGGCGCGGTGGTAACCGGCTGGCCCGCGGCGACCCAAGCCGGATAGCCGCCGTTGAGTACCCGGACGTCGGGGTGCCCCGCCCAGCGCAGCGTCCACCAGGCCCGCGCCGCGGGCAGCCCGTCGCCGCCGTCGTACACGACCACGGGCCGGTCCGCCCGCACCCCCGCCGCCCGCAGCACCTCCTGCAGCCGGCCGGGATCGGGCAGCGGGTGCCGACCCGCCATCCCGGGCGGACCGCACAGGTCGGCATCGAGGTCGACGAAGACGGCGCCGGGCAGGTGGCCTGCCGCGTACTCGGCCCGGCCCGGCCCGGCGGCCAGGCTCCACCGGACATCGAGCACGGTGGCGCCGGCCGCCACGGTGGCCAGCTCGGCCACCTCGATCATCACGTCGGTTCCGGTCACGCCGTCCAGTCAACACCACGCGCCGGTCCATCGAGGATTCGGCCGACCTGAATCTCACGCCGTGCACGGTAGGATCCACCCTCGGGAGGCGTACGCGTGAACGACCTGATCGACACCACCGAGATGTACCTGAAGACCATCCTCGAGCTGGAAGAGGAGGGGGTCACGCCGCTGCGCGCCCGGATCGCGGAGCGGCTGCACCAGAGCGGTCCCACGGTCAGCCAGACGGTCGCGCGGATGGAGCGGGACGGGCTGCTCACCGTGCAGGACGACCGCCACCTGGCGTTCACCGAGAAGGGCCGGGCGTACGCCATCTCCGTCATGCGCAAGCACCGGCTGGCCGAGCTGCTGCTGGTCAACGTGATCGGGATGCCCTACGAGGAGGCGCACGAAGAGGCCTGCCGGTGGGAGCACGTGATGAGCCACGCGGTCGAGAAGAAGGTCTACCACCTGCTCGGTCGGCCCACCCGCTCCCCGTACGGCAACCCCATACCCGGCCTGGAGGAGCTGGACATGGCGGCCGAGCCCGAGCCGGGTGGCGACGAGGCCGAGCGCAACCTGGCGTTCCCCGGCCTGTCCGGCCCGGTGGTGGTCAGGCGCATCTGCGAGAGCGTGCAGACCGACGCGGACGTGCTGCGCCAGCTGCACGCCGCGGGCGTGGACCCGGGCGCCACCGTGAACGTCGCGCAGGAGCGGGACGGAGTGACCATCGACCGGTCCGGCGGCGAGACGGTCCGGCTGCCGCGCGAGGTCGCCTCCCGGGTGTTCGTCGCCGCCCGCTGACCGGGGCGGTCACGCCTTGACCTTGTCGACCTTCTTCGCCAGGGCGATCAGGCCGGTGGAGACCGCGCCCACCTCGGCCGAGTCGGCGCCGGGCGGGAAGGTGAAGCGCAGGGTCATCAGGCGCTTGTTCGCCGAGAGCCAGCCCACCTCGACGCCTGGGCCCTGCTTCTTGCTCGCCGGCAGCCGCACCTGGTAGGCGGACTTGCCCAGCCCGCTGACCGGCTTGGCCTCCTTCGGCACGATCGTGCTGCGGAACACCGACGGGTCGGCGGTGGTGGCGGTGACCGCGAGCGTCAGGTCCGGATGGCTGGCGTCGCTGTGCTGCACCACGCAGGTGAACGTGTCGCCCTGCTGGCTCGCCGCGGCCACGTCGAAGCGCACCTTGATCGCCGCCTCGATGGTGGCGTAGTCCAGCAGCCGACAGGCGCCACCGGCCGCCGCGGCGGGCCACTGGGTGGCCACCGGCGGCGCGGGCGGCGGGGCCTCGGCCGCCGCCTTCGTGCAGCCGGTCAGCCCGGCGGCGGAGACGGCACCTGCCGCGGCCAAGACCAGGAAACGACCCACGGCGAAGTACGGTACGACCTCCGGGCCCCATACGGAACCCGGCACAACCGCCGGCCAGGCACCTGGGTGGATCAGGCGGACAGCTGCGCCACGATGTGCTTGGCGATCTCCAGGGAGCTGGTCGCGGCGGGTGACGGTGCGTTGAGCACGTGCACCTGACGGTCCCGGTTGACGATCAGGAAGTCGTCCACCAGATCCCCGTTCGGCCGGATCGCCTGCGCGCGCACCCCGGCGCCGCACGGTTCCAGGTCGGCCACGGTGATCGAGGGCACCAGCCGGGCCAGGCTCGCCGCGAAGCGGCGCTTCGACAGCGACCGGCGCACCTCGCCGAAGCCGTAGCGGTAGTGCCGGCGGGCGAGCCGCCACAGGCCGGGGTACCCGGCGAAGTCGGCGATGTCGGCCGGTTTGACCCTGCCCCAGCGGTACCCCTCGCGGGCCAGCGCGAGCACCGCGTTCGGCCCCGCGTGCACGCTTCCGTCGATCATCCGGGTCAGGTGGACGCCGAGGAATGGGAAGCGGGGGTCGGGCACCGGGTAGATCAGCCCGCGGACCAGGTGCCGCCGGTCGGCGCGCAGCTGCAGGTACTCCCCGCGGAACGGGACGATCCGGGCCGGCGGGTCGATCCCCGCCATCCGCGCCACCCGGTCGGCGTGCAGGCCGGCGCAGTTGACCACCGCGTCGGCCACCACGTCTCCGGCGGTGGTTTGCACCACCTGCCGGCCGCCGTGCTGCCGCAGGCCGGTCACCCGCGTGCCGAGCCGCACCTGGCCGCCGGCCTTCTCCACCAGCCCGGCCAGGACGGTGCAGACCGCGCCGAAGTCCACGATGCCGGTGGAGGCGACGTGCAGCGCGGCCACACAGGACACCTCCGGCTCGTACTCCCGGGCCTGCGCCGGAGTGATCATGCGTACCGGGAGGCCGTTGGCCAGCGCGCGCTCGTACAGCGCGTGCAGCCGCGGCAGTTCGCCCTCCTCCGTGGCGACGATGAGCTTGCCGCAGACCTTCACCGGTATCCCGTGGACGGTGCAGAAGTCCACCATGGACTGGCTACCGGCGCGGCAGAGGCGGGCCTTGAGGCTACCCGGGGCGTAGTAGACGCCAGCGTGGATGACCCCCGAGTTGTGGCCGGTCTGGTGCGCGCCGACCTGCTGCTCCTTCTCCAGCACCGTCACCTCGGCCGCGGGGTGGTCGAGGGTGAGCCGGTGGGCGGTGGCGAGCCCGACGATGCCCGCGCCGATCACCACGTAATGCGTCATCCGCTGAGGCTAACGTTCTCTGCCGCGATTGACTGGCCGAACAGTGGCTCCAGGAGCCGGTGCGGCCGGCGTAGCGCCTGGCTGACCGGGTCGTCCCGCAGGCCGACGTCGGCCCCGGGACCCGGCCGCGTCTCCACATCGCCGGGCGGCACGGCGCAGCCGCACGCCGGACACGCGCCGGCGTCGTCCAGTTCGGTGCCGCAGGACGCGTGCGCGTAGATCCGCCTGGGCCCACCGGGGGAGCCCAGGTGCCGCTCGCCCCACCGGGTCAGCGGGTACAGCACGGTCCACAGCTCGCGGCCGCGGGCAGTCAGCACGTACTCGTCGCGCGGCGGCGAGTCCTGGTAGCGCCGCCGCTCCAGCACGCCCGCACCGGTCAGCGTCTGCAGCCGTTCGGCCAGCACGGCCCGCGGGATGTCCAGGTGCACCAGGAAGTCCCGGTACCGCCGTACGCCGAGGAAGGCGTCCCGGACGACCAGCAGCGTCCACCGCTCGCCGAGCAGTTCGAGCGCCTTCGCCAGCGAACAGTCCTGCCGCCGGTAGTCCTTGCCGAGGGCCACGGTGAGCATCCTAACACCTCGGTTCAATGAACGAATCTACGCTGGTACGGTCTGGCCTCATGAGTTCGTTGACTGAATCGACCAGGTCGGCCGCGCCAACGAGGGCCCGCACCGGCAGTCCCGGGATGGCGTTGGTACTGGCCAGCGCGGCCACCCTGCTGGTGATCATGAACTACACCGCGCCGATCGTGACGCTGCCGGAGACCGCCGCCGGCCTGCACGCCGGCCCGAGCGCGCAGACCTGGCTGCTCAGCAGCATCAGCGTCGGCCTCGCCGCGGTCCTGCTGATCACCGGCAGCCTGGCCGACGACCGCGGCCGCAAGCGGGTCTTCGTCGGGGGTGCGGCCGTGTTCACCGCGGCGACGGTCGCCACCGCCGCCGCCCCCAACGCGGCGGTGTTCATCGCCGCCCGGGTCGCCCTGGGAGCCGCCGCCGCCGCGCTGCTCGCGGCCGGCCTCGGCCTGGTCGGCCACGCATACCCGCAACCGCACGAGCGGGTGCGCGCGACGGGTGTCTGGGGAGCGATGGTGGGCGCCGGCATCGCGCTCGGCCCGCTCATCTTCGCCGGCCTGGCCAGCGTGGGCGGCTGGCGCACGGGGTACTGGGCGTTCGCCGCGGCAGGCGTGCTGCTGGTCGTGGCGGCCGTGCCGCTGTTGCCGGAGTCGCGGGCACCCCAGCCCCGCCCGCTCGACGTGCCCGGCTCGCTCACGCTCGGCGGTGGGCTGGCCTTCCTGGTCGCCGCGGTCACCGAGGGGCGTACCGGCTGGCTGCGTCCGGGCGTACTCCTGCCGACGCTGGCCGCGGTGGTCCTGCTCGCGGCATTCGTGGCGGTAGAGGCGGTCCGGCGCGAGCCGATGCTGGACCTGTCGCTGTTCCGCCGGCCGCTGTTCGTGGTGGCGAGCATCGGCGCGCTGTTCACCGGCCTGGCGGTGATCGGACCGATGAGCTACCTGCCCGTGGTCCTTCAGCGCGGTCTCGGGATGACTCCGGCGCAGACGGCCTACCTGTTCACCGTCTGGTCGGGGACCTCGTTCCTGGTGGCCCTGCAGGCCCGTCGGCTGGCCCGCCGGATCGCCGGCCGCCTCCAGCTCGCGTCCGGCCTGCTGCTGTGCGGCGTGGGCGCGGCGGCCATGCTCGGCTTCGTGGCCGCCGACTCCTGGCAGCGGATGGTGCCCGGCCTGTTCATCTCGGGGGTCGGCAGCGGGCTGCTCAACGCCGGGCTGGCCCGGCTCGCGGTGGAGAGCGTGCCCGCCGGCCGGGCCGGGATGGGCTCGGGCGCGAACAACACGGCCCGATACGTCGGCTCATCCGTCGGCGTCGCCCTGACCGTGGCCATCGTGGCCGCTCCGGACGGCGCTGAGCTCAATCGAGGCACCAACGCGGCACTCCTGGTCAGCGCCGCCCTCGCCGCGCTCAGTGCTGTCATCGCGGTCGTCGTGCGGGAACGCCCACACTGAACCGGCCGGCTCGGGCGTACGCAACCTGCGATGGCGTCGGCTTCAGCCAGCCGCGGGGACCGTCCGGGTTGGACGATCCCCGCGACTGCTCGGCGCGTCAGTCGGGCTCAGCTGCAGCCGCTGGTGGATCCGCAGCCCTCGCAGACGTAGCAGCTGCCGGCCGGGCGCATCTTCGTGCCACAGGTGAAGCAGAGCGGCGCGTCGGCGGCCTTGCCGATCACCGCTTCCACCAGCTCGGTCGAGGAGCCGACCTGCGGCGCCGGCTTCGCCCCGGCGCCCACGGCCCGCTCCTGCGCCGGCTTCCCGTCCGCCTGCCGGGCCTCGATCGGTGCCGAGGAGGCCATCGCGGTCAGGTCCACATTGGAATCTTCGCCGTTCTCGGCGCGAACCTGGGCGGCCCGCTCCGCGGCGGTGAAGATGCCCAGCTCGGCGCGGCGCTCGTAGGGCAGGAAGTCCAGCGCCAGCCGGCGGAAGATGTAGTCCATCACCGAGGAGGCCATCCGGATATCCGGGTCGTCGGTCATGCCCGCCGGCTCGAACCGCATGTTCATGAACTTCTCGACGTACGTCTCCAGCGGCACCCCGTACTGCAAGGCGACCGAGACCGCCACCGAGAAGGCGTCCATCACGCCGGCCAGCGTGGAGCCCTGCTTGCCCAGCTTGAGGAACACCTCGCCGATACCGTCGTCCGGGTAGGAGGAGGCGGTGAGGTAGCCCTCGGCGCCGGCCACCGAGAACGACACGGTGCTGCTGGGCCGCTTCTTCGGCAGCCGCTTGCGCACCGGCCGGTACTCCACGACCTTCTCCGGCTCGGTCTTGGCCGCCGCGGCGGTCTTCTTGGCCGCGGAGAGCGGCTGGCCCACCTTGCAGTTGTCCCGGTAGATGGCCAGCGCCTTGAGGCCCAGCCGCCAGCCCTCGAAGTAGATCTTCTCGACGTCCTCGACCGTGGCCGACTCCGGCATGTTCACGGTCTTGGAGATGGCCCCGCTCAGGAACGGCTGCAACGCCGCCATCATCCGCACGTGCCCCATCGGGGCGATCGAACGCTCGCCCATCGCGCAGTCGAAGACCGGGTAGTGCTCGGTCTTCAGCCCGGGGGCGTCCACCACGTGCCCGTGCTCGGCGATGTGGGCGACGATCGCCTCGATCTGCTCCTGCGGATAGCCGAGGGTGCGCAGCGCCCGTGGCACCGTCTGGTTGACGATCTGCATCGAACCGCCGCCGACCAGCTTCTTGAACTTCACCAGGGCCAGGTCGGGCTCGACACCCGTGGTGTCGCAATCCATCGCCAGACCGATGGTCCCGGTGGGCGCGAGCAGGCTCGCCTGGGCGTTGCGCCAGCCGTTCCGCTCCCCGATCTCGTTGCCCTGCCGCCACTGCCGGGCCGCCTCGCGCTGGATCGTGCTGGCAACCGGCTCCTTCGGCTTGAGCTCGTCGTTGGCGGCGGCGTGCTTGCGCATCACCCGCTTGTGGGCCTCGGCGTTGCGGGCGTACCCGTCGTACGCCCCGACCACCCCGGCCAGCTCGGCCGAGCGGCGGTACGCGGTGGCGGTCATCAGGCTGGTGATGGCGGCCGCCAGCGACCTGCCGGCATCCGAGTCGTACGGCAGGCCGCTGGCCATCAGCAACGCGCCCAGGTTGGCGTACCCGATGCCGAGCTGCCGGTACGCCCGGGTGGTCTCGGCGATCTTCTCGGTCGGGAAGTCGGCGAAGCAGATGGAGATGTCCATCGCGGTGATCACGAGCTCCACCGACTTGACGAACTTCTCCACCTCGAACGAGCCGTCGTCACGCAGGAACTTCAGCAGGTTCAGGCTGGCCAGGTTGCACGAGGAGTTGTCCAGGCTGAGGTACTCGGAACACGGGTTGCTCGCGGTGATCCGGCCGGTTTCCGGGTTGGTGTGCCAGTCGTTGATGGTGTCGTCGTACTGCAGGCCGGGATCGGCGCACTCCCACGCCGCCTGCGCCATCTTCCGGAACAGCGTCCGGGCGTCCACGGTCTCCACCACGCTGCCGTCCAGCCGGGCGCGCAGCTCGAACGGCTTGCCCTCCTCCACCGCGCGCATGAACTCGTCGGAGACCCGCACCGAGTTGTTGGCGTTCTGGTACTGGACGCTGACGATGTCCTTGCCGCCCAGGTCCATGTCGAAGCCGGCGTCGCGCAGCGCGCGGATCTTGGCCTCCTCGCGCGCCTTGGTCTCGATGAACTCCTCGATGTCCGGGTGGTCCACGTCCAGGATGACCATCTTGGCCGCGCGCCGGGTCGCCCCACCGGACTTGATGGTGCCGGCGCTGGCGTCCGCGCCGCGCATGAAGCTGACCGGCCCGGAGGCGGTGCCGCCGCTGGAGAGCAGTTCCTTGGAGGACCGGATGCGGGACAGGTTCACCCCGGCGCCCGAC
>JADGHA010000105.1 GCA_019689695.1 Micromonosporaceae bacterium
AAGGTGGGCGGGGGCATCGTTATATCGGACGGCTCGTTCCGGTGGCGCATCGGCGCGGAGGCGCTGCGCCGGGTGGTGGACGGGGTGCTTCGCGAGGAGCCGCCGTACGGGATCGGCCGCGAGCGGGTGCGGGCGCGGGTGATCGCTCTGCTGCAGCGTCAGGCGGAGGCCCGCCGGGCGGACTCGCCGGGCGAGGCGTGGCTGCGCCGGATGGGCCGGGCCAAGCCGGTCACCGCCTTCCTCGACGCGGCCTGGCCGGCCGTGACGCCGGAGGGCCTGGTCTTCTCCCTGCTCGCCGACCGGGACGCGCTGGCCCGGGCGGCGGACGGCGTGCTGACCCCGGAGGAGCAGGACCTGATCGCCTGGCGCAAGCCGCCGCGCACGCCTGCCGCCGCGCGGTGGAGCCCGGCCGACGCCCTGCTGATCGACGAGGCGGCCGGCCTGATCGACCGCATGCCGAGCTACGGGCACGTGGTCGTGGACGAGGCGCAGGACTTGTCCCCCATGCAGTGCCGCGCGGTCGCCCGGCGCAGCGAGCACGCCTCACTCACCTTGCTCGGTGACCTGGCCCAGGGCACGGCGCCGTGGGCCGCGACGGACTGGGACCAGACGCTGCGGCACCTGGGCAAGCCCGGCGCGACTGTGGTCCCGCTCACCACCGGCTTCCGGGTGCCGGCCGCGGTGGTCGCGCTCGCCAACCGCCTGCTGCCGGCGCTCGGCGCCGGCGTACCCCCGGCTCGCTCCCTGCGCGGCGACGGCACGCTGGACATCCGGGAAGCGTCCGATGTGGACGCGTCGACGGTGGCCGAGGTGCGCGCGGCTCTGGCGTACCCGGGCTCGGTCGCGGTCATCTGTGCTGACGCGGCTGCGGACCGGCTGCGGGCCGCACTCGCCGCGGCCAACCTGGCCACGGCGACTCCGGAGGATGTCGAGGGCGCGGCGCGGGTCACCGTCGTGCCCGCCTCGCTCGCCAAGGGCCTGGAGTACGACCATGTCGTGGTGGTCGAGCCGGCCGAGATCGTGGCGGCCGAGCCCCGCGGCCTGCACCGGCTCTACGTGGTGCTCACCCGGGCGGTGTCCCGCCTGGCGATCGTGCACAGCGCCCCGCTGCCCGCGGCCCTCCTCCCCCTGCCCGGGCAGGGTTGATCACCGGCCGTGCAGGATGTCGGGTTCGCCGCTACTCACCCCATGATCGACAGGCGTTTGACGGCCCTGGGAACGCCTCATCTGGCAAGGTCGGGCTATGGAGAACGTTGCGCCGGGCAGGCCGAGCTGGGTCGACCTCGGTACGCCCGACCTGGACGCGTCGCGCCACTTCTACTCGCAGCTGTTCGGGTGGGAGGCGGATGTGTCGGACGATCCGCAGTTCGGCGGGTACACCACGTTCAGGAAGGACGGCAAGGCCGTGGCTGGCGCCGGCGGGCTCAGCAGCGAGGGCCAGGCTCCGGCCTGGTCGACCTACCTCGCGACGGACAACGCGGAGGCCGTCGCGGCGAAGGTGGAGGAGAACGGCGGCCGGGTCCTCGCCGCGCCGATGGACGTCGGCGACGAGGGCCGCATGGCCGTGTTCGCGGATCCGGCCGGGGCCGCCTTCGCGGTCTGGCAGGCCGGCAACAACCGCGGGGCGCAGCTGATCAACGCGACCGGCGCGCTCAGCTGGAACGAGCTGATCACCCACGACCCGGCCGGCGCGCGACGGTTCTACGGCGCGGTGTTCGGCTGGGAGGCTAAGGAGACTCCGGACGGCGACGCCAGGTACACCCTGTGGCGGCTGGGCGGCGAGCCGGTGGGCGGGATGATGCGGCTCACCGCGGCGCCGGACCTGCCACCACTGTGGATGGTCTACTTCGCCGTCGAGGACTGCGACGCCACCGCGGAGCGGGCAGCGCAGCTGGGCGGGCGGGTCGCGGTCGCGCCGACGAACAACGTGCAGGGCCGCTTCGCCATGCTCAACGACCCGCAGGGCGCGGTCTTCTCGATCATCCAGGCCGGCTGAGCCCGCCCATCATCCAGGCCGGCTGAGTCCGCCAATCATCCAGGCGGGGTGAGCCCGGCCCGGCGGACCGGCACCACCAGCGGGCCATGCTCGCCAGCAATGACCTTCACCTGCGCGCGATAGTGGTGCGCGAGCAGATCGACGGTGAGCACCTCGGGCGGCGGCCCCACCGCCGCCACCCGGCCGCCGTCGAGCAGCACCAGCCGGTCGGCGTACTCCCCGGCCACCGACAGGTCGTGCATGCTCGCCAGCACGGTCAGCCCACGGTCGCGGCGCAGCCGGTCCACCAGCTCGAGGACCTCCTGCTGGTGCCCGATGTCCAACGCCGACGTGGGCTCGTCGAGCAGCAGCAGCGGCGCGCCCTGGGCCAGCGCCCGGGCCAGGAAGACCCGCTGCCGCTCGCCGCCGGAGAGCGTCTCCAGCCGGCGGCCGGCGAAGCCGGACAGGTCCAGGCTGGCCAGCGTCTGGTGGACCACGGCCACGTCGGCCGCCGACTCGCGCCCCAAGGCCGGGATGTACGGGGTACGCCCGAGCAGCACGTAGTCCAGGACCGCCATACCGGGCGGCACCGCCGGCGACTGGGCGACCATCGCCACCAGCCGGGCCCGCTCCCGGCGGCGCAGCCGCGAAAGGGGCTTACCGAAGAGGGAGATGCTGCCGGCATGCGCGAGCAGGCCGCCGACGGCCCGCAACATGGTCGACTTGCCGGCGCCGTTGGGACCGATGACGGTGACCCACTCGCCGGCCGCCACGTCGAGGTCGATCCCGCGCAACACGGGCGTGCCGCCCAGGACCACGTCCAGGCCGCTGATCCGCACCGCGCTCGCCGAAAGCAGCGGGTCAGTCACAGCTCCACCCGCCTGGTGGTACGCAGCACGACCACGAAGAACGGCGCGCCGAGGAACGCGGTGAGCACGCCGATCGGCAGCTCCGCGGGGGCGGAGACGGTCCGCGCGGCGAGATCGGCCAGGGTGAGGAACGCGCCGCCGAACAGCACGGACAGCGGCAGGATGGACCGGTAACTGGCGCCGGCGAGCAGGCGCACGGTGTGCGGGACGATGACCCCGACGAAGCCGATCAGGCCGGAGACCGCGACCGCGGCGGCGGTGCCCAGGGAAGCGGCCACCACCAGCAGGTAGCGCGACCGCTGCGGGTGCAGGCCGAGGCCGGCCGCCTCGTCGTCGCCGAGGGACAGCACGTCCAGCTCCCGGCGCAGCAACAGGACCACCGCCGCCGCGAAGACGGCGTACGGCAGCAGCAGCTGGACCTCCCGCCAGCCGCTGGTGGCCAGCCGGCCGAGCAGCCAGGAGTAGACCAGCTGGAGGCTGTCCGCGTACCGCTGGAGGAGGAAGGTCTGGCAGGCCGCGAAGAAGGCCGACACCGCCACGCCGGCGAGCAGGAGCGTGGCCGGGGAGCGGTCCCGCCCGCCGGCCGCGCCGAGCAGGTAGGTGAGCGCGACCGCGGCCAGCGCGCCGGTGAACGCGGCCAGCGGCACCGGCAGCGACGGGGTGACCGAACCCGCCGCGGCGCCGCCGCCAGCCGCGATCGCCGCGGTGGCGCCGAACCCGGCGCCGGCGGCGACCCCGAGCAGGTACGGGTCGGCCAGCGGGTTGCGGAACACGCCCTGGTAGCAGCCCCCGGCGAGGGCGAGCGTGGCCCCCACGAGCAGGGCGAGGACGACCCTGGGCAGCCGCAGCTGCAGGACGATGTTCGCCTGGCTCTCGGTCAGGCCGGAGTCGATGTGCACGCCGGGCAGGAGGTCGGCCAGCTCGGCGGCGACGCTGCCGAATGGGAGGCTGGCCGGGCCGAGGGCGAGCCCGGCGAGCGCGGCCAGCACGACCGCGACCACACCGGCGGCCAGCCAGCCGGGGCGCAGCTTCGCCGGGGCGGGCGGCCGCCCTGGTCGCGAAGGGTCCTCCCGCGGGTCCGCGGGAGAACCCTTCGCGATCACATCGGACGGGCGCACGGTCACGCTTGCGCCTTGGTCACCGCGTCCGCGATGGCACGGACCAGGTCCACCACCCGGGGACCCCATCGGGAGGCGATGTCGTCGTCCAGCGCGTACACCTGGCCCTTGCGGACCGCGGTGATGCCGCTCCAGCCGGGGCGGGCCTTGACCGTCTCCGCGGACTGCTGGCAGCACTTGCTGTCGGCCAGGAAGATCATGTCGGGGTCGGCCTGGACGATCGCCTCGGCGGACAGCTGCGGGTAGTCGCCGGTCGCGCCCGACTTGGCGATGTTCTCCAGCCCGACCATGCTGAACAGCGAGCCGACGAAGGTCTTCTCGGTGACCGAGTAGAAGGTCGGGTCCAGCTCGTAGTAGTACGTGAGCTTGGCGGGCCGCTGCGGGACGTCCGCGACCAGCTTCGCGATCTCGTCCTTCATCCGCCGCACCACGTCGGCGGCTTCGTCGACGTGCCCGGTGAGCGCGCCGATCTCGGTGATCTCCCGGTACGTGTCGTCCAGGGTCACCGCGGCCGGGGCGAGGTACACCGGGATCTTCAGCTGCTTCAGCGAGGCGACGATGTTGTTCAGGTCGTTGGAGAGGATCACGAGATCCGGGCTCTTGGCGGCGATCGCCTCGGCGTTGGGCTTGAAGCCGGACAGGTCGGTCTTCGGGGCCTCGGGCGGGTAGTCGGAGTTGCTGTCGACGGCGGCCACCTGGTCGCCGGCCCCGACCGCGAAGAGCATCTCGGTCGTGGTCGGCGACAGCGACACGATCCTGGTGGGCCGGGCGCTCAGGGTCAGGTCGCCGACGGTCACCGGGTACGAGGCGGCGGTGCTGGGCGCGCCGGCCGGGGTGTCCTCGGTGGCGTCGGCGCAGCCGGCCGCGGCCAGCAGGGCGGCGGCGAGCACCGCCAGCCCGGTCGATCTCCACATGCGTCTCATCTCGGTCCTCCTGTCGGTCGAGGATCCGGTGCTTCGCCGACAGGGACCGGCTGGTGGCTGCCCGGGCTGGGGTCCCGTCCGCGAGGCGCCCTTCCTCGAGAGCGCGGTTCGCGACCACCCCGTAGGCGACCTGGCTCATCCCCTCCGCGGGGGCATCACAGTTGCGGGACAGCGCCGGCCTCTCACCGGCTTCGCTGCGGGGCAGTCGGTTAGCACGGTAGCGCACCGACGGGCGGCGATGCCCCGAAGGCCGTCTGTGGCACTAACTTTCTATCAGCTCCCATCTAGCGAAAATTCTCTCCGCCAGCGATAGTGGGCGGAGAATATTTACCTCGCGGGAGGTCTCATGACCAGGTCACGCCGCGGCGCGGTCACCGTCGCCGGTGCCACCGCGTTCGCGCTCATCGCCCCGGCCGCCCCCGCGGCCGCGGCGGCAGCCCCGGTGGCCGGCCAGGCACGGCGGCCGATCGTCCACGACGAACAGATCACCTACCAGAGATGGGCCAGCTACCCGGACTGGCGCTCCGGCACCCACCGCGGCACGGTCGCGCTGCCCGGCGTACGCACCGGCATCACCATGCTCCGGCCGGCCGGCACCACCGACTTCACCGACCCGCACACCGGAATCACCAAGACCTGGGAGTACGCCACCTGGACCTCGCCGGTCCGCGACATCGGCTTCGACGCCACCGAACTGGTCGCGTCGTGGAACGCCGAGACGCCGCCCGGCACCTGGATCCAGATCGAGCTCCAGGGCACCTACAACACCGGGGAGCACACCCCGTGGTACGTGATGGGCCGCTGGGCCAAGGGCGACCAGGACATCAAGCGGTCCACCCTGGACGGCCAGGGTGACCCGTACTCGACAATCTGGACCGACACGTTCGCCATCGACGACGCCAGCGCCGGCGTCCTGCTGCACGCCTACCAGCTGCGGCTGACCCTCTACCGGGCGCCCGGGCAGGGGCGGTCGCCACGGGTCTGGGAACTCGGCGCGATGAGCTCCAACGTGCCGGACCGGTTCACCGTGACGCCCAGCAAGGGCCACATCGCCTGGGGCATCGAGCTGCCTGTGCCGCGGTACTCGCAGAACATCCACATCGGCGAGTACCCGGAGTTCGACGGCGGTGGCGAGGCGTGGTGCTCACCCACGTCCACCGAGATGGTGGTGGAGTACTGGGGCCGCCGGCCCTCCGCGGAGGACCTGGCCTGGGTCAACCCCGAGTACGCCGACCCGCAGGTGGACCACGCCGCGCGGTACACCTACGACTACGAGTACGAGGGCGCCGGGAACTGGCCGTTCAACACCGCGTACGCCGCGTCGTACCCGGGGCTGGACGCCATCGTCACCCGCCTGCACTCCCTGGACGAGGTGGAGCGCTTCATCAGGGCGGGCATCCCGGTGGTGACCAGCCAGTCCTTCCTCGACACGGAGCTGGACGGCGCGAACTACAGCACCAGCGGGCACCTGTTCGTGGTGGTCGGCTTCACCAAGACCGGCGATGTCATCATCAACGACCCGGCGTCGTCCTCGGACGAGGCGGTCCGCAACGTCTACAAGCGATCGCAGTTCGAGCAGGTCTGGCTGCGCACCAAGCGGCACCGGGCGGACGGGTCGGTGGCCGGCGGCTCGGGCGGCATCGCCTACCTGATCAAGCCGTGGTGGAAGCCCTGGCCGAAGGTGCCGGGCTCGACCAACTGGTGACACGCATCGGAGCCGGCCCGCTCTCCGTAGCGGGCCGGCTCAGGACCGCCCGTCGCCCGACCCGGGCCGCTGTTTTCCTGCCGACCTGCGCACCCCGCCCGTAGCGTCCTCGTCCTCGCCGGCGAGCGCGGCCCGCAACCGGTCGCGCTCGGCCCTGCGGCGCTGCGCCGCAGACGCCAGCCGCCCGGCCATCTCGTCGCGCCACCCGCGGAGCAGGAAGAACGACAGCGCCGCGGAGAACAGCAGCGCGATCATCAGCTTGACCAGAACGTTCAGGTCCACCGGCCAGAGCACCAGGAACACCAGCAGGAACAGACCCACGCGCCCGAGGGTGTACTTCACAACCGGGCTCATCGCCATCCCTTCACGGCCGGGCCATCCACCTGATCCCGTAGTACCAGACGAGCGAGTACGCCGCGATGGCGACGGCGGCGCCGGACGCGCCGCGCGCCAGCGGCGCCAGGTCGCCGGCGATCGCGTTGGCGAGGATGCCCAGCGCCACGGCGAGCGCGACGCCGACCAGCGCCACCACCACCCGGCCCGGCTGCCCGCGCCAGGCCCGGAACTCCTCGGTCAGCAGCCAGACCGGCAGGACGATGGCGAGCCAGCCGTTGGCCCGCCCGAACCGGCTCACCCCCAGGGCCGCGAGCACGACGTCCAGCAGCACCAGCACACCGAGCCCGAAGACGAACCCGGCCAGGGCGAACCCGAGCAGCGAGCCGAGGCTGGCCAGCCTGCCGCGCTCGTCCCGGTACGGGCCCGCGCCCATGCCGCCTCAGGCCCAGACCTGCTGCGGCTGCGCGCGCCGCTGCGCCAGCGGCACCGGCGGGTCGTACTCCCGTACCACCTCGTACCGGGTGTTGCGCTCCACCGGCCGGAACCCGGCGTCCCAGATCAGCTCCAGCAGGTCCTCGCGGTGCATCGTCGACGGCGTGCCGTAGTGGTCGGCGTCATGCGTGATCTTGTACTCGACCACCGAGCCGTCCAGGTCGTCCACGCCGAAGTTGAGCGAGAGCTGCGCCACCGACAGGCCGTGCATGACCCAGAAGCACTTCAGGTGCGGCACGTTGTCCAGCAGCAGCCGGGACACCGCGAAGGTCTTCAGCGACTCGGCCGGGGTGGCCATCGTGGTCCGCGCCTGCAGCCGGTTGCGGATCTTCCCGTCCGCGGCGTCGACGAAGTCGTGCTGGTAGCGCAGCGGGATGAAGACCACGAAACCGCCGGTCTCGTCCTGCAGCTCGCGCAGCCGCAGCACGTGGTCCACCCGGTGCTTCGGCTGCTCGATGTGCCCGTACAGCATGGTGGCCGGGGTGCGCAGGCCCTTCTGGTGGGCAAGCCGGTGGATCCGGGACCAGTCCTCCCAGTGGGTGGCGTGGTCCACAATGTGCTGCCGGACCTCCCAGTCGAAGATCTCCGCGCCGCCGCCGGTCAGCGACTCCAGCCCGGCGTCGATCAGCTCATCCAGGATCTCGTCGGCGCTCCGGCCGGAGATCTTCTCGAACCAGTGGATCTCGGTGGCGGTGAACGCCTTGAGGCTCACCCCGGGCAGCGCCGCCTTCAGCTCGCGCAGCACCCGCGGGTAGTACCGCCACGGCAGGGTGGGGTGCAGGCCGTTGACGATGTGAAGCTCGGTGAGCTGCTCGCCCTCCATCTCCCGGGCCTTGCGGACCGCCTCCTCCACCCGCATCGTGTACGCGTCCTTTTCGCCAGGCTTACGCTGGAACGAGCAGTACGCGCAGCTGGCCGAGCAGACATTGGTGAGGTTGAGGTGCCGGTTGACGTTGAACATCACCCGGTCGCCGTTCTTGGTGGTTCGCACGTGGTGCGCCAGCCGGCCCAGCCACGCCAGGTCGTCGCTCTCGTAGAGCGCGATGCCGTCCTCGCGGCTGAGCCGCTCCCCGGCGTAGACCTTCTCCTCCAGCTCACGCCTGCGATCGGCAGCCATCCGCCCCCGCCTCCTTCGCGAATCCCTGCTGGCGAGCGTACGACGGACAGCTCCGCCGGCCGGCCGCGGGCGCGGATCGGGCGGTGCCCGTCACGCCTCTCAGGTACCCGTTACCTCGGGCCGATCGACATGACCAAGACCGTGCGGTAAGACAGGTAAGGGGCACACCACCCCGCCGATGAGATGCCCTGGGGAGCACACCGATGGCGATGCACAGGCGCAGGCAGCGGGTCTCACCGGGCGCCGCCCAGGCCGGGTACTGCCCGGCGCCGGGCAAGGTGCCCTCGCCGGCGCGGGCCGCCGGGGGCTCCCCCCTTCGCGCCGCGGTCCGCCCGATCGCCTGGTCCGCCCTGGTCAGCAGCGTGGTGCTGAGCATCGCGGTCGGCCCAGCGCACGCCGCACCCGACACCAGCCCCGGCGACCAGGTCCCCAACGCCGGCCTGCGCCCGGTCCCGGACCGGCCGCTGCAGCTGCCCGGCACCGCGGCACCGGCCGCGGTCCCCGGCCTCAGCCCGCTCGCCCAGCAGGTCACCTCGGCGCAGGCCCGTCTCGAGCAGGTCGGCGAGCAGCTCAAGCAGCTCAAGCTGGAGCACGCGAAACTCTTCACCAACCTCGCCCTGGCCGATCGGGAGTGGCGGGCCGCCAGCGAGCGGCTGGCCAAGGCGCAGGAACAGGCCAGCGCCGCCGCGGCCGAGGTGTACAAGGCGACCTCCGGCCTGCCGCCCCACATCACCTCGGACCTGCGCAACCTGAGCGCGCTGTCTCCGGTGACCGGCGACGACATCCCTGGGGACGGCGCCGCCACCGAGCTGATGCACGCCCAGCAGGAGGAGCACGACAAGTACCAGGCCTACCTGGCGGCGCTCAAGGCCAAGGACACGGTGTCCAGCCGGATCCTTGACCTGGAAGCCGAGTTCAAGCGCCTGGAGCGGGACTTCCTCGCGCTCCGCAAGCGCCACGCCGACGAACTCACCAAGATCGAGCTCGAGCGGGAGAAGCGGGACCGGGCGATCGGCGCCCAGTTCATCGACAACGGCTCCCTCAACGGGTACGCCGCCAACCCGCTCGCCCTCAAGGCCGTACGGGTGGCACTCGACCAGCTCGGCGACCCGTACGTGTGGGGGGCGGAGGGCCCGAACAGCTTCGACTGTTCCGGTCTCGTGTGGTACTCGTACTTCCACGGCGCCGGGTACAACCTGCCCCGGGTGTCCCGGGACCAGTACAACGCCACCAAGTCGAGGACCGTCTCGCGGACCGCCCTGCTCCCTGGCGACCTGCTCTTCTTCGCCACCAACCCGAACGACTGGACCACCGTGCACCACGTCGGGATGTACCTCGGCAACGGCAAGATGATCCACGCGCCGACCACCGGCGACGTAGTGAAGATCTCCACCGTCTGGTGGTCGGAGTTCTTTGCCGCGACCCGGGTCTTCCCGGAGCGAGTGGCCGGGGTGGGCGACGGCACGGCGCCGTCCGGTGGCGGCAACGGCCACCCGACTCCTTCGCCGAAGCCGCCGAAGACGCCGCCCGCCTCGAAGCCGACGCCACCGTCGACAACACCGCCAACGTCTCCCTCGACGCCTCCGTCCACCTCCCCGTCTCCGTCCGACTCCCCGTCGCCTTCTCCGTCGGAACCGCTTGAGTCGCCGTCGCCCAGCCCGAGCGCGTCCAGCTCTCCGCGGAAGAGCCGCAACCGTCGCCCAGCCAGACCCCGGACAGCGGCGAGCCATCCGTCGACGCGAGCGGTGCCAGTTCGGAAAGCGCCACGCCGGCTGCTGCCGACTCATCCGGTCCGTAGCTGAGCGTCCCGCCCGCAGCCGGGCGTGCGCCGGGAAGTTTCGCGGCGCTGACGTGTCGCCTGGGCGACCGCGGCGCGGATGTGGCACGGTGAAAGCCGGGGCGGACCGCGCCGGGTGGGGGGACGCGCGCCACCGCTAGTGGAGGGCTGGTATGCGCGAGGACAAGGCGTCGCCGCCGGGCGACCCGGATGGGGCCGGCGCTGTTGCCGGTGGGTCCGTGGATGGGCCGGCGGCGTCCCACCAGCAGCCACCGCCCCCGCCGCACGGCGTGGTGCAGGCCGGCCCGGGCGAGCCGGAGTCGGGCTCGAAGGTGGCCGAACCATGGGATGCGTTCGCTGCGGCGAAGCGGTCTGCACCGGGCACCTCGCTGCGCTCGCCGCAGCAGCCAACCGGCAGCAGCGGCGTGCGGGCCAGCGTCAGCGTCCCGGGCGCCAACCAGCTTCCGCCCGACCAAATGCCCAGCCAGGTCCGCGCCGGGTCGCGCACCACGGCGGTCTACCGGGCGACATACGCGACGGGCGGCACCGGTGACCGGGCCGAAGCTTCGCCGGCGGCTTCGGCCGCTGGGCCGGATGCGCCTTCGACCAGCCCGGAGAAGGCAGCTGCTGCCGTGCCTGGCCAGCCCTCCGTCGAGCGGTCCACGCC
>JADGHA010000106.1 GCA_019689695.1 Micromonosporaceae bacterium
GGGGAGGGGCTGGCCTTGGCGGCCGGCCCCTTGCCGAACACTGCCACTCCGGCAGCGGCCGGCGTCGCTTCGGCCGCGTCAGCGGCTTCGGCCGGTTCGCCCGGCCCCTGCGCGCCGGTGGAGCCGCCGCTGTCCGCGCCGGACGTGCCGCAGCCGGCCAGTCCAATGGCGACAGTCAGCAGAACGACGAGTGTGCGTCGCATACAGGATCAGCCCTTCAGCAGGCGGAGGAACTTCTCCGCGATCGGGACCGCGACGGCCGAACCGCCGCCGCCGTTCTCGACGAAGACCGCGAACGCGATATCTCCCTGGTAGCCGATGAACCAGGCGTGCGTGTGCGCCGGGTTGTTGTCGAACTCGGCGGTGCCCGTCTTGCCGTACACCGGGTCTCCGGGCACGTCCTTCAGCGCGGCGCCGCTGCCCTTGGTGACCACCTCGCGCATCATCGTGCGCAGCTGGTCCACCGACTCGGCCTTGAGCTTCGGCCCGTCGGGCGCCGGCTTGGCCGGGGCCGGATCGAGCAGCACCCGCGGCTGCTTGAACTGCCCGCGGGCGACCGCGGCCGTCACGCTGGCCATGGCCAGCGGGCTGACCAGGGTGGTGCCCTGGCCGAACGCGGCCGCGGCCCGCTCGGCCTCCGACCCGCCGCTGGACACCTTCCCGCTGAACGCGTCGATGCCCAGGTCCCAGTCCGCGCCCAGGCCCAGGGTGGCGCCGGTGTCGGCGAGCCCGGTGGGCCCGAGCTGGGGCGCCAGCGAGGCGAACGCGGTGTTGCAGGACTTGGCGAAGTCGGTCCGGAACGGGACCTTGCCGAGCTCGAAGAAGTCCGAGTTCTTGACCGGCGGGCGGCCGGGCACGGCGAACGTCCGGGGGCAGTCGACGATCGTGTTCAGGTCGACCTTGCCGGCGTCCAGCAGACTCAGTGCGGTGACCACCTTGAAGGTCGAGCCGGGCGGCACGGCGGCGGTGAACGCCAGGTTGCTGCCATCCCCGCCGTTCGGGCCGTTCGCCGCGGCGAGCACCGCGCCGTCGCTGATCCGGATCGCGACCAGCGACGACTTGTTCTTCTGGCCCACCAGGGCGGAGTCGGCGGCGCGCTGCACCCGCTGGTCGAGTGTGGTCTTCACCGGCGTGCCCGGCTTGGGGTCGCTGCGGAACACCTCGGTGTCGTTGACCGAGCCGTCCGGCGCCTTCCGCTCGATCACCACGACCCGGCCCGGCGTGCCGCGTAGCCGCTCGTCGTACTTGCCCTGCAGACCGCCGTGTCCAATCTGGTCGCCGACGACGAACTTGCCCGGGTTGTTGTCCATGTCCTCTCTGGTGACGTCGCCGACCGTGCCGAGCAGGCCCCGGGCGAACACCCGGGTCGGCGCGAGCGGCAGCTCGTCGGTGATGAACTTGGTCCCGTCGAGCGGCCGGATCCGCGACCTGATCTTGAGGTAGTCCTCCTCGCGCAGGGTGACCACGTCCACGAATGCCGCGGGGGTGGCGGCCTCGACCCGGGCCGGCAGGTCGGACAGGTCGATCTCCCCGATGCTGCCCCGGATCGATTTGAACGCCGCGTCAAGGTCCTTGATCAGCTTGGTCAGGTCCTTGACGAGTTGCTTCTCCACCCCGACCCGGACCACCTTCCGCGGCTTGACGATCGCCTCGCCCGAGCCGTCCAGGATGGATCCGCGCTGCGCCGGCAGCCGGCGTACCGCCAGCACGTCGCCCCTGGTCAGATCCTTCTGCACCACGGCCGGCTGCCAGACCACCTGCCAGCCCTTCTCGACCTTGGTCAGCCGTACCGTGGTCGGGTAGGTCCAGTGCACGTCTCCGGGGAGCGTCCAGTCCACGGTGACCTCGGCGGTGGCCTGGCCCTCGCTCTCCTCCGGATCCTTGGACACGGTGAGTTTGGGCGGATTTTTCCCCAGCTCTCCGGAGAGCGACTTGATCTCGGCGGCCACGTCACTGGCCGGCACCCGGTCCCCGTCGGGGGTGACGAAGCCGACCTGGTGCAGGTCGCCGGAGCGCCAACCCTTCAGGAACGCCTCCAGCGTCCCGCCCGGACCGCCGTCGCCGGAGCATCCGACCAGCGTCACGGCCGCCGCCACCAGGCCGGCCAGCAGGTAGGCCCCCCGTCGCCTCATGCTCACACCTCGCTCATCGCCGTACCCGGACCAGCTATTGTCGCCCACGAGCCGCACTCTCGTTGCCCCGGCCCGCCGGCGTACGGCCGGTGTCCCTCCCCGCCGACCTGCCGGTCAGCCATGCCGCGACGGTCAGGTGGGCACGGCTTAGGCTGGGGAACGGCCCACAACGTCGTGGGCGCGAGGGGAGTGGCACGTATGAACCGGCGTCCGGCTACCGAACCGACCGTGGGCATTCCGCTCACCGCAGTGGAGCCGGCACAGGCGTCGCAGGCCCTGTCCAACCCCGACGAGGTCGAGGACGCCGAGCTGGACGAACCGCTGCCCAACGCGGAGGGCCTGATCCTGCAGGCGGTGGCACTGGCCGGAGCGAACCTGGACGACGCGCAGCTGGTCCGCCGGTACTGGCGGTTCGCGCCGGACGAGGAGCTGGTCGGGCACACGCCGGAGGAGCTGCTGGCGGCGGCGCGCCGGCACCGGGAGCTGGCCGCGCAGCGGGTGCCCGGCGAGCTCAAGCTGCGCATCGGCTTCCGTGGCGACGGCCGCGCCGAGCCGGGCCGGCCGCCGGAGGGCCGGCCGCCGCAGGGGCGGTCGCCGGAGGGACGGCTGTCGGATGAGCCGGAGGACTGGGACCCGGGTGCCGGGACGACCGAGGCGGCGCGCGGCGGGGTGGCGTGGGGCCAGGCCCGGCACACGGTGATCGAGATCGTCACCGACGACATGCCGTTCCTGGTCGACTCGGTGACCGCCGCCCTGGAGACCCGCAACCTCGACATCCACCTGCTGGTCCACCCGATCGTCGTGGTACGCCGGGAGCCGCTGGGCCGGCTGCTCGAGGTCTGCGCCGATGTGGAGCCGGACGACGCGCTCGCCGGCGACCAGCTGGAGAGCTGGATCCGGATCGAGACCGTGCCGATCGAGAGCCAGGCCGAGCGCGACCAGCTGCGCAACGACCTGCAGCGGGTGCTCACGGACGTCCGGGAGGCGGTCGAGGACTGGCCCAAGATGCGGGCCCGCGCGTTGGCGCTCGCCGACGAGCTGGCCCGGGTGGCGAAGGCCGGCGGGGGAGGAGCGGAGGCCACCAGCCCGGCGGAGGAGGGGGGCGCGGTCCGCCCGCCGGTGCCGGAGAAGGACATCTCGGACTCGGTGGAGCTGCTGCGCTGGCTCGCCGACGACAACTTCACCTTTCTCGGCTACCGGGAGTACCGGCTGATCAGGGAGCCCGGCCCGGACGCCCCGATGTCGCTCCAGGCGATCCTCGGCACCGGGCTGGGCATCCTGCGGCAGGACCAGCCGATCCCGCGCGTGCTCTCCTCGCTGAGCCCGGAGGCGTACCAGCGGGTGCTGGAGAAGCGCCTGCTGATCATCACCAAGGCGAACGCCAAGGCCACCGTGCACCGCTCGGCGTACCTGGATTACATCGGCTTCAAGGTTTTCGACGCCGACGGCAACGTGGCCGGCGAGCGGCGCTTCCTCGGGCTGTTCTCGTCCGCCGCGTACCGGACCAGCGTCACCGAGCTGCCGGTGGTGCGGCGCAAGGTGGCCGAGGTGCTGGACCGGTCCGGGCTGTCCCCGCGCAGCCACTCCGGCAAGGACCTGATGGAGATCCTGGAGACCTACCCGCGGGACGAGCTGTTCCAGATCAGGACCGAGGACCTCTACCACACCGTCATCGCCGTGCTGCGCATGGCCGGCCGCCGCCAGCTGCGCGTCTTCGTGCGCAAAGACGCGTACGGTCGGTTCATCTCCTGCCTGATCTACCTGCCCCGGGACCGGTTCACCACGCACAACCGCCACCGGATGCAGGAGATCCTGCTGCGCGAGCTGAACGGGATCGGGGTGGACTACACCACCCGGGTCACCGAGTCCACCCTCGCCCGGGTGCACTTCATCGTGCGGACCGACCCGGCCAACCCGCCCGGCATGGTCGACGCGGACGCGCTGGCCGAGGAGCTCGCCGAGGCGACCAAGCTGTGGGAGGACGACTTCCGGCTGGTGCTCGAGCGCACGCTCGGCGACAAGGCCGCCAAGCAGCTCACCGCCCGGTACGCCGAGGCGCTGCCCGAGGTCTACAAGGACGAGTACAGCCCGTACGAGGCGGTCAAGGACCTGGCCAAGCTGGAGCTGCTGGAAGAGCCGGGCCAGCTGGAGATGCACCTGTACCGCCGCCGCAAGGATGGGGTCCGCGACGACTCCGACGTCCGGTTCAAGGTCTTCCGGTACGGCGAGCCGATGGTGCTCTCCGCCGTGCTGCCCGTGCTGCACTCGCTCGGCGTGCAGGTCACCGAGGAGCACCCGTACCAGATCCGCCGGGCCGACGGGACGATCTACCTGTACGACTTCGGGCTGCGGCTACCGGACGGCGCCCGGGACCTGGCCGAGGTGCGCCCGCACGTGGAGAACGCGTTCTCCGCCACCTGGCGCGGTGAGGCCGAAGTGGACGGTTTCAACGCGCTGGTCCTGCGCGCCGGGCTGACCTGGCGGCAGGTGATGGTGCTGCGCGCGTACGCCAAGTACCTGCGCCAGGCCGGCACGGTGTACTCGCAGGAGTACATGGAGTCCACGCTGACCGCCTACCCGGGCATCGCGACCCTGCTGCTGCGCCTGTTCGAGGTGCGGTTCAAACCTTCCCTGGGAATGTCCGAAGAGGACCGCGCGAGCCGGGCCAGGGAGCTGGCCGATGCGATCACCAGGCAACTGGACGCGGTGTCCAGCCTGGACCAGGACCGCATCCTCCGCTCGTACCTGACGCTGGTGCAGGCCACCCTGCGCACCTCGTTCTACCAGCGCAGCGAGGGTGGGCGGCCGAAGTCCTACGTGGCCTTCAAGCTGGACCCGCGCGCCGTACCCGACCTGCCGCAGCCTCGCCCGCAGTACGAGATCTTCGTGTACTCGCCCCGCTTCGAGGGCGTGCACCTGCGGTTCGGCGCGGTGGCCCGGGGCGGCGTGCGCTGGTCGGACCGCCGGGAGGACTTCCGGACCGAGGTGCTCGGGCTGGTCAAGGCGCAGACGGTGAAGAACGCGGTGATCGTGCCGGCCGGGGCGAAGGGTGGCTTCGTGCTCAAGCGGCCGCCCTCCGGGGCGCTGTCGGCCGAGCCGGCGGAGCCGGCCGGCCCGGACGCGATGCAGGCCGAGGGGATGGCCTGCTACCGCCGGTTCATCTCGGCCCTGCTGGACGTCACCGACAACATCGTGGGCGACCGGGTGGTTCCGCCGCCGGATGTGGTGCGCCACGACGGCGATGACCCCTACCTGGTGGTCGCCGCGGACAAGGGCACCGCCCGCTTCTCCGACCTCGCCAACGAGGTCTCCGCGAAGTACGGGTTCTGGCTGGGTGACGCGTTCGCCTCCGGTGGCTCGGCCGGGTACGACCACAAGAAGATGGGCATCACCGCGCGAGGCGCCTGGGAGTCGGTGAAGCGCCACTTCCGCGAACTGGGCGTGGATATCCAGCGGGAGGACTTCACCGTCGTCGGCATCGGCGACATGTCCGGTGACGTGTTCGGCAACGGCATGCTGCTCAGCGAGCACATCAAGCTGGTGGCCGCCTTCGACCACCGGCACATCTTCCTCGACCCGAATCCCGACCCGGCGAAGTCCTATGCGGAGCGCCGCCGGCTGTTCGAGCTGCCGCGCTCGTCCTGGGCCGACTATTCGCCCGAACTCATCTCGGAGGGCGGGGGCGTCTTTCCGCGCACCGCCAAGTCGATACCCATCACGCCGCAGGTCCGTGCGGCGCTCGGCCTGCCGGAGACGATGTCCGCGGCATCGCCGCCCGAGCTGATGAAGGCGATCCTGACCGCGCCGGTCGATCTGTTGTGGAACGGCGGGATCGGCACCTACGTCAAGGCGTCCAGCGAGTCGCACGCCGACGTGGGCGACAAGTCCAACGACCCGATTCGGGTGGATGCGACGCAGCTGCGCGCCCGGGTGGTCGGCGAGGGTGGCAACCTCGGGCTGACCCAGCGCGGGCGGGTCGAGTACGCGCTCGCCGGCGGCCGGATCTACACCGACTCCATCGACAACTCGGCCGGCGTCAACACCTCCGACCGCGAGGTGAACATCAAGATCCTGATCGGCGACACGCTCACCGGCGAGGAGCGCGACCGGCTGCTGCACGAGATGACCGACGAGGTCGCCCAGCTGGTGCTGCGGGACAACTACGACCAGGCGTGCGCGTTGGGCATCGCCGCCGCGCAGGCGCACTCGCTGCTGCCGGTGCACCGGCGGATGATCGCCGACCTGGAGAAGGCCGGCCGGCTCGACCGCGAGCTGGAGGCGCTGCCCACGGAGAAGGAGCTGCGGGCGCGGGCGGACAGCGGCCGGGGTCTGGTCGCGCCGGAGTTCGCCGTGCTGCTCGCTCACGTCAAGATCGCGCTCGAGGACGAGGTGCTGCAGTCCGGCATCGCCGACGAGGAGTGGACCAACGAGGTGCTCGCCGGCTACTTCCCGGCACCGCTGCGCGAGCGCTGCGCCGGACGGATGGCTGGGCACCGGCTGCGCCGGGAGATCGTGACCACCGCACTGGTCAACGAGGCGGTGAACCGGGGCGGCACCTCGTTCATCTACCGCGCGGTCGAGGAGACGGGTGCGAGCGCGGCCGATGTTTTGCGCGCGTACGTGGTGATGCGGGAAGTGTTCGGGCTGCGCGGCCTGTGGGCGGCGGTGGAGGCGCTGGACGGTCAGGTGCCCACCGCCGCGCAGACCGCGGTCTACCTGCAGGCGCGGCGGCTGCTGGACCGCGCGGTGCGCTGGCTGGTCACCAACCGGCGCTCCCCGATCGACGTGCCCGGCGAGATCGACCGGCTCAAGCCCGGCGTCTCCGGGCTGCTCGGGGACCTGGAGTCGCTCATGCGCGGGGCCGAGCTGGAGGCGTTCCGCGCGCACGTCGGGGAGCTGGTTTCCGCCGGTGTGCCGGAGGACCTCGCCGTGTGGACCAGCCGAGTCCTGTACGGCTTCGGCCTGCTGGACGTGGTGAGCGTCGCCGCGGCCACCGGGCGGGACGTCGCCGAGGTGGGGTCTGTCTACTTCGTACTGTCGGACCGGCTGCGGGTGGACGACCTGCTGTCCAAGATCTCCGACCTGCCCCGTGAGGACCGCTGGCAGACGCTGGCCCGGATGGCGCTGCGCTACGACCTGTACGCGGCGCTCGCGGCCCTGACCGCGGAGGTGCTGGCGGCGACCGCCGCCGACCTGTCGGCCGAGGACCGGGTCTCCGAGTGGGAGCAGTCGCACGCCGCGGCGGTCGCCCAGGTGCTGGGCGCCATCGGCGAGTTCGCCCAGTCCCGGGCCGACCTGGCCGCGCTGTCGGTGCTGCTGCGCCAGGTCCGCACTCTGGTCGGGGCGCCCTAGCCGGTCGTCAGGTCCGCACTCTGGTCGGGGCGCCTCAGTCGGTCGTCAGGTCCGCACCATGGTCGGGTGGCCTTAGCCGGTCGCCACTTCCGGCTCGGTCTCCGTTGCGTCGCCGGGCAGTGGTGCGGGCGTGCCCGCCTTCCCGCTGTCGGTCTGCACGAGCGAGGGGGAGTTCCCCTTGCCCACGCTGGCGGAGGCGAGCGAGGTCAGCACGGAGAGGATCGCGCCGCCCAGCGCCACGCCGGCCGCCTTCTTCCAGTCCGCGTCCCAGGCGTTGAACGCCTGGGCGCCCACCCACAACCCGAGCAGCGCCTGCGCCGCGGACTTGATGGCGCGCTCGGCGGCCTGCTTCCAGAACGTCACGGTGAACATCGCAGTCTCCTCGGTCGATGGCCCTACGGGTCTACCACAGACCGCCTGGTCACACAGTCCGCGAACCGACGTATCAGGCGCTTGTCCACCTGATCGTGATTTTGCCGCTGAGGCGCAGAACCCCGCGCCGTGCTCGGCGCGGGGCTTGCAGGGTGCCGGTGTGCAGGTCGCCTCTCGGCGAGTGGCGCGACGCGGCTCCAGCCGGACGGTATTCCGCGACGGCGATGTGGTGAGGCCCGGGGACACTGGACACACCGGCGCCTGTGTCCAACCGCGCGGCTCGCCACGGTAATCCGGGCACCGGCGTGGTCTGGATCACGCCGCGAGGCCGAGGGCGACGGCGGCCGCATAGCCGTTGGCATGCGAAGCGCCGTACGTGGTGACGAAGGCGCGCACGCCGGCCGGTCGCCAGGAGGACGGCCAGCCCATCTCCACCAGCGCCACCGGGCTGCTCGCCGCCAGCCGCTCCACCAGCGCGCGGGCCGCCGGGTTGCGGTGGGTGTGCCGGCCGATCACCACGACCGGCCGGCCGCGGGCCGCGGCCAGCAGCGTGGCGGCGTCCACCTCGCCGGGCGTCACGCGCAGGTACTCGGCGCCGTCGACGTGCGGGGCCAGCCCCCACGGCACCCGGCCCTCGGCGAGCGTGAACGCCGCCTCCAGCTGCACCACCAGCGGTGACTCGAACCCGGCCAGCGAGCCCTCCACGTGCACCGCCCGGCGCGCGGCCACGTACCCCAGATCGTGCTGCTCGGGTTCGGCCGGCACCGCACTGGCCACCCACCGGGCCAGCTCGTCGGCCCGCCAGGCGGCCTGCTCCACCCGTTCCCGGGGCAGCCGGCCGTCCTCGATCGCGCCCGCGATGGTCGCCGCGACGTGCTCCACCAGGTCGGCGTCGACCGCGGCGCCGATGCACAGCAGGTCCGCGCCGGCCGCGAGCGCCTGCACCGCGGCCGGGCCGATCCCGCCGGCGATGGTGGCCGCGCCCTTCATTTCCAGCGCGTCGGTGACCACGGTGCCGGTGAAGCCCAGCTCGCCGCGGAGCAGGTCGACCAGCGCCGGCCGGCTGAGGGTCGCGGGCAGCTCGCCGGTGAGCGCCGGGACCCGGATGTGCGCGGTCATCACCGCCTTGGCGCCGGCGGCCACCACCGCGGCGAACGGGGGCAGGTCGCGCTCGCGCAGCACCGCCAGCGGGACGTCCACTGTGGGCAGGGCGAGGTGGGAGTCGACCACGGTGGCGCCGTGCCCGGGGAAGTGCTTGGCGCAGGCGGCCACGCCGGCCTCGTGCAGGCCGGTCACCGCGGCGACCGCATGCCGGGCGACCACGGCCGGGTCGGCGCCGAAGGAGCGGGTTCCGATGATCGGGTTGTCGTCGGCGGAGTTGACGTCCACGGTCGGCGCCAGGTCCAGCCCGATGCCGAGCGCGGCGAGCTCGGCGCCGATCGCCCGGTAGATGCGGCGGGTCAGGTCGGCGTCGTCGACCTGGCCGAGGGCGGCGTTTCCCGGGTACGGGCTACCCGTGGCGTGCGCGAGCCGGGTGACGTCGCCGCCCTCCTCGTCGATGCCCACCAGGACGTCCGGCCGCGCCGCGCGCAGCGCGGCGATCAGCGAGGTCACCTGCTCCGGGCTGTCGATGTTGTACCCGAACAGGACGACGCCGGCCAGGCCGTCCGCCACCAGCCGCAGCGCGTCCGCCGGCGGGGCGTGGCCGGGAAACGCGCCGAGCAGCGTGCGCAGCGCCAGCCGACGGTGTCCGGGGTCGGTCGCGCCACCGCCGGCGGCTGCCGCCCCGGGCTGTCGCTCCGGCCGCGGACCGCCTGCCTGCTCGCTCACCTCACGATGTCCTCTCCGTCTTGATGACCGTACGCTACGGCTAAGCTCTGTTGATCAGGTAACAAACTTTACTGAATAATAGGGGACAGCGATATGAGCCGAGCACGCCTGCCGGGCACCCCGCGCCTGCTGCGCGCCCTCAACGACCGGGCCGCGCTCGAGCTGCTGCTGACCCGCGGCCCGCTGACCCGCGCGCAGCTGGGCGAGCTGACTGGCCTGTCCAAGGTGACCGCCTCCCAGTTGGTGGAGCGGCTGGAGGAGCGCGGGTTGGTCACCCGGGTCGGCGAGCAGGCCGGCGGGCGCGGGCCGAATGCCCAGCTCTACGCGGTGGACCCGAACAGCGCCCACGTGGTCGGCGTCGACGTCGGGCCGGACCAGGTGGTGGCCGCCTGCGCGGACATCACCGGCGCCGTGGTCGGCCGGGTGGAACAGTCCACCAAGGACACCGACGACCCGCTCGGCGTGGTGCACAACGCGGTCGTGCAGGCCGCCGGCAGCGCCAACACCCAGCTGGCGACCGTCCGCCGGGTGGTGCTCGGCACGCCCGGCCTGGTCGACCCGGCCACCGGCGACATCGCGTTCGCCTGGAACCTGCCGCGCTGGCAGCGCGGGCTGCTCGCCGCGCTGCGGGAGGACCTGCACACCTCGGTGGCGTTCGAGAACGACGTGAACCTCGCCGCGGTGGCCGAGGCGCACACCGGCGCGGCCCAGGGCGTACCGGATTTCGTGCTGGTCTGGCTGGGCCGCGGCGTCGGCCTCGCGGTGATGCTCGACGGCCGGCTGCACCGCGGTGGCACCGGTGCGGCCGGCGAGATCGGCTACCTGCCGGTGCCCGGGGCGGCGATCCCCCGCGACGTCTTCCGCCGCGCCAAGGGGTCCAAGTTGGACGGTGCGTTCCAGCAGATCGGGTCGGCCGAGGCGATCCGCGCGGTGGGCCGGGAGTTCGGCTTCCGGGCGGCCACCGCCGCCGACTCGGTGCGCGCCGCGATCGCCGCCGGCACCCGCGGCGGGCCGATGCTGGACGAGGTGGCCCGCCGGCTCGCGCTCGGCGTGGCGGCCGCCTGCGTGGTCCTCGACCCGCCGCTGGTGGTGCTCGCCGGCGAGGTGGGCGAGGCGGGGGGCAGCGCGCTGGCCGAACGCGTCCAGCACGAGGTCGCCGCGATCACCCCGGTCTCGCCACAGGTGGTGCCGACCGGCGTCCCCGAGGAGCCGGTCCTGCAGGGCGCGCTGCGGGTCGCGCTGGACGTGGCGCGGGACGAGGTGTTCGGCTCGACCGTCGGCTAGC